>DASWVA010000446.1:0-2202 GCA_036401415.1 Streptosporangiaceae bacterium | reverse complement strand
GTACCCGCATCCGACAGCGACACCACCACGCCGGTCCGGCCGTCCAGGGTGGGCCCCCGCAGGTCCACCCCGCGCCGGGTCAGCTCCGCGCTCACCAGCCGGGCGGCGGGGTCGCTGGCCTGCGCCGCGATCAGCCGGGCGCGGCCGCCGAGCCCGGCGATCCAGGCCGCCACGTTGGCCGCCTGGCCGCCCACACCGACCTGGGTGCGGGCCGGGGTGTCGGTCTCTTCGGCCACCGGGCCGGACAGCTGAACCACCACGTCCAGGTGCGCGTCGCCCAGCACGCAGATGATACGGGTGGGCCCGGGCCAGCCTGCTGCCATGGCGTTCATGTTCTCAGCAGGCGGAAGGGCCCTGGCCAGGCGGGGTGGGCAGATGCGGGTCACAGTGGTACGCGGTGGATTGCGTTCAGGACCAGCTCGGGGGTTTCCATCTGCGGCATGTGCCCGGTGCCGGGCAGCACCTCGAAGCGCGCACCATGGATGGCTCCGGCCAGCGCGCGGCCGTAGCCGGGGCCGGCGATCTGGTCACTGTCGCCCCACAGCACCAGGGTCGGGGTGGTGATGGCGTTCAGGCGCCCGAGCAGCGTGGGGTCGGTCATCGCGGCGGTGCCGGCATAGACCGCCAGGGCGGCGGCGTTGCCGGCCATGATCCTTTTTTGCGCATCAGGGATCGTGGCGGGATCGACGCGGAACGGTGCCGGGTCGTGGAACGACAGGGACTGGATTTCAGGGAGCGACAGCCCGGAGACGTCGGCGATGGGGTGCCCTTCGACCTCGATGCCGACCGCGTCGAGAAGGACGAGGCCGCTGATGCGCGGTGAGCCTCGCAGGGCCATCTCGGCGGCGATCCAGCCACCGAGAGAGTTCCCGATGAGCGTCACATCCTCGAGCCCGAGCTCGTTGATCAGGGTGAGGTAGGTGGCGGCCAGGCCGGCCGCACTATCCAGCCCAGCTGGGCGCGGCGTGCCGCCGAAGCCGGGGTGAGTGGGCGTGAGCACGCGATTATGGCCCTGCCCGGCCAGCAACTCGGCGAACCGCCCGACGGACTGGACGCCCGCGCCGCCGTGCAGCAGCACGAATGGCCGCCCTTCGCCTTGTTCTTGCACGGTGAGCTCGACCGAGCCGGCCCCGGGGACGTTAAGGGTCTGAGTCGTCGGCGCAGCGGTGGTAGTCATGGGGTTCTCCCTTGTCGTGGCAGGGTCACGGCTGGCTGGTGCGGGCGACGGTGACAATTTCCTGGAGGGCTTCGGGGTAGTCCTCACTGATCCGCGGGCCGACGATGGGCCCTTCGACGTCTGCTTTGTCACCGTCGATCTGAATCTCGCGGGTGATGCGGGTGCCGCCGCCGTCCAGCGGGTACAGAGTGTGCCGGAGCACCAGGATCAGGTCGCCGAAGCGGGTCTGCTCGGCCAGCAGCTGGCCCTCGGTGAGTTCGGTAATCGTTGATTCCAGCGTGTCCAGGCCGACGGGGGTGACGGCGACGGTGCCGCCGATCGCGAACTGGCCGGTCAGGTGGCGCCGGTCGCCGCTGGACAGCGGGACCTGTCCGGTCTGCAAGGCGCGCAGGGCGCGCCAGACGGCGTCGGGCGCGAGGTCGGTGCCGAGGGTGTAATCGGTCTGCCACACAGGTGCCTCCTGGTGATGGGGACGGCTGGTCGTACCGCATAGCCGTGCCACTAGGGCTTGTTAAGTATCTTTAGGTAAGCTAGCTTAGATAAGCATGTAGTGCAACTCGTTGATGACTGGATAGGATCGATTGGTGCCCGATCAGCCCCGCACGCCCGGCCCGGCCGTCTCCGCTGAGCCGTCACCACCCGGCGTCCCGCCGTCCGCAACAGGTACCGGGCTCTCCTCTTCGCCGGACCCTGGCGATTCCCGCCCGCTGGGGCTCGAGGAGGTCGGGCTGGCGCTCAAGCAACTGCAGTGGCGCCACCACCGGGAAGCCAACCGGCGCCTGGCCAGCGTCGACCTTTCCCTGGTGCAGTGGGACGTGCTACGGCACCTGGCCAAGCAGCCCGACGCCTCCCTGCACGCACTCGCAGAGCTGACCTTCCAGACCGACCAGTCGATGGGCGCACTCGCCAAGCGGATGATCGACCGCGGACTGATCGAGCGCGTGGACGGTCCCGGCCGTCCCGCCCGTCACCAGCTCACCCCGGCCGGGCAGCATGCCCGCGATGCCGGCGGCCGCGTCATGGCC
>DASWVA010000445.1:0-3512 GCA_036401415.1 Streptosporangiaceae bacterium | reverse complement strand
GGAACGCCGGGGTTGTGGAGTCGGAGGTGCTTGCCCGTGCCGCGAAGCGTTCCGAGGCGGATCGCGACGATCAGTGTTCACACGTCACCGCTCGACCAGCCTGGAACCGGCGACGCCGGTGGCCTCAACGTCTACGTGGTCGAGGTGGCCAAGCGGCTGGCCGCCCGCGGCACCGAGGTGGAGATCTTCACCCGCGCCGTGTCCCGTGACGCCCCGCCGGTCACCGAGCTGGCCCCGGGCGTCCTGGTCCGGCACGTGACGGCGGGTCCGTTCGAAGAACTCGACAAGGCGGACATCCCGGCCCAGCTCTGCCACTTCACGTTCGAGACGCTGCGGATCGAGGCCGCCTACGCACCCGGCCGGTATGACCTGGTGCACGCCCACTACTGGCTGTCCGGCCAGGTCGGCGCGGTGGCCAAGGAGCGCTGGGGCGTCCCGCTGGTGCAGTCCATGCACACCCTGGGCAAGGTCAAGAACGCCGCCCTGGCCACCGGGGACTCGGCCGAGCCGGAGACCCGGCTCCGGGGCGAGGACGAAGTGGTGGCGGCGGCCGACCGGCTGGTGGCCAACACCGCCGAGGAGGCCCGGCAGCTGATCGAGCTCTACGGGGCCGACCCGTCCCGGGTCAAGACCGTGCACCCGGGGGTCGACCTGTCCGTCTTCCGGCCCGGCGACCAGCAGGCCGCCCGCCGCCGGCTGGGCCTGCCCGCCGACGCGCTGGTGCTGCTGTTCGCCGGCCGGATGCAGCCGCTCAAGGGGCCCGACATCCTGCTGCACGCGGTGGCCCGGATGGTCCGGGACGACCCGGGCCTGGCCCGCCGCCTGGCCGTGGTGTTCGTAGGCGGCCCGAGCGGGCTCGCCCGCAGCGACCCGGACATGGTGACCCAGCTGGCCGCGCGCCTCGGCATCTCCGGCGTGGTCCGGCTCGAACCGCCGTGTCCCCAGTCCGAACTGGCCAACTGGTACCGCGCCGCGTCAGTCGTCACCGTGCCGTCCTACTCCGAGTCGTTCGGGCTGGTGGCGCTGGAGGCTCAGGCGTGCGGCACGCCGGTGGTGGCCGCCGCGGTGGGCGGCCTGCGGACCGCGGTTCTGGACGGCGAGTCGGGCGTGCTGGTGAACAGCCACGACCCGGCCGACTACGCACGCGTGCTGACCCGGCTGGCGGCCCGTCCGGCCACCCTGGCCCGGATGTCGGCCGGGGCTCTGCGGCATGCGTCCGCGTTCGGCTGGGCCGAGGCGGTGGACCAGTTGCTCGGGGTGTACACCGGGGCGGTGACCGGGGCCCGGGCTACGGTGGAGGCGTGACGGCCACCGACCCGGCGCCCGGCCGCAGCCAGCCGGACGAGACCGCGGCGGCCGCCGCCGCCATCGAAGCGGCCCTGAAGGAACTGGATCTGGCGCCGGAGCACCCGCGCCCCGGCGCCTACCTGGTCAAGCTGGCCGGCCAGCACAAGCTGGCCACGATGACCTGGCTGATCGCCGGGCAGCACAGCCTGCACGTGGAGGCGTTCTTCTGCCGGCGGCCGGACGAGAACCACGACCGCTTCTACCGGTTCCTGCTGGAGCGCAACGGCCGGACCTACGGCGTGCACTTCGCCGTCGACCGGGTGGGCGACGTCTACCTGGTCGGCCGGCTGCCGCTGGCCGCGGTCTCGTCCGATGAAGTGGACCGCATCCTCGGCTGCGTGCTGAGCTACGCGGACGAGAACTTCGACGCCGCGCTGGAGCTGGGGTTCGCGTCCGCGATCCGGCGGGAGTGGGCGTGGCGGGCCAAGAACGGTGAGAGCCTGGCCAACCTGCAGGCGTTCGCCCGGTTCGCCGATCCGGAACTCAATCCGGGGCGCTGACCGGCGTGCCCGCGGCGCCGTCCACAACGGCGGCCAGCCTGCGCGCTGTGGGCGGTTCACGGCCAAGCCCCGTGGGTAAAGTGGCCACTGTGAATCGGCTTGGCGACCTCGAACGCGCGATCATGGACGTACTCTGGGGCACGCCCCAGTCGCTCACCGTCCGTGAGGTCAGCGCACAGCTCACCGAACGTGATCTCGCGCACACCACGGTGATGACCGTCCTGGACCGGCTGGCCAAGAAGGGGTTCGCCCGGCGCGAGCGCGACGGCCGGGCCTGGCGTTACCGGCCCGCCGCGACCAGGGAGGCGTACGTGACCGAGCTGATGCTGACCGCACTGGATCAGACCGGGGACCGATCAGCAGCTCTGGCCCGGTTTGCCAAGTCGGTATCCGGGGCAGAGGCGACTGCGCTTCGTGGTGCTCTGGACGCGATCGAAGGTGACGGCGGAGGCTGATGACTGGACCGGCCGATGCGGCCCTGCTGGCCGCAGTGGCCCTTGGTTGCGTGCGCGGGTCGGCCACGCTGGGAGCGGCGCGGTGGCCCCGGCGGTCGCCCGGTGCGGCCATTCTGCTGTGGCAGGCCCTGGGCCTAGGTGGAGGCCTGGCCGCGGTCGGTGCGCTGATTGAGATCGGCCTGCCCGCCGGATCCTCCGGCGTGGCCAACGGCGTGCTCCGGGTCGCTCGCATGTCCGCGAGCGGCGACTTGTTCCCCGCGGGCCAGTCCGTGCCACCCGCCCTGCTGAGGCTGGCCAGCCTGGTGCTGGGGCTGGCCCTGCTGGGCCAGTTGTGCTGGGTGCTGCCCGCGTCAGCCATCACCGCGGTCCGGGCCCGGCGGCGACAGCGCGAGCTGCTCACCCTGCTCGGCCGAGGTGACCCCAAGGCCCCCGGCGCTCTCGTCGTCGACCATCCGGCCGCGGCCGCGTACTGCCTGCCCGGGCTGCGGTCCCGGATCGTGGTCAGCGTCGGCGCCCTCGACCTGCTGCGGCCGGCCGAGCTGGCCGCGGTGCTGGCGCACGAGCGAGCCCACCTGCGAGAACGTCACGACCTGGTGGTGCTGCCGTTCACCGCGCTGCGCCGGGCGTTCGGCTGGTCCCAGGTCTGCGCCGACGCGCACCAGTCGGTGGCCCTGCTGATCGAGATGCTGGCCGATGACCGGGCGCTGCGGGCCCGGCCCGCGCGGGCCCTGGCCGGCGCGCTGGCCCGGTTCGGCACGGCGGGGTGCGGCGGCGCCGGCAGCGCGCCGGACGGCGCCCTGGCCGTGGCCGCCGTACACGAAGGCGAGATGACGGCCCGGGTGACCCGGATCATGACGCCGGCGCCACGGCTGCCGGTGGTGGTGCGGCTCGGGGTGTGCTGCGCCGCCACACTGATCGTGGTGGTCCCGGTCGCCCTGCTCGTGCTGCCGAACTGAGCCAGCTGAACTGAGCCAGCTGAACTGAGCCAGCAGAACTGAGCGAGCCGTCTCACCGGCTGGGTTACAACAGGTGGTTACCAGGGTCCGTACGGGCCAGACCGAGAGCTGCCGGTCTTGAACTCCTTGACCTTCGGGTGCACGTCCGCCATGTAGACCGCGGCGGCCACGAAGGCGGCGACCGGCAGGATCGAGGTCACCGAGGCGCCCCGCAGGTAGAAGGCGTAGCCGAGCCCGACGACCATGGCCACCCC
>DASWVA010000444.1:0-2062 GCA_036401415.1 Streptosporangiaceae bacterium | reverse complement strand
GCACCACCCGGCCCCCGGCGATGGTCAGGTCGACCCGGGCGTCGCCGATCTCGGCTGCAGGCCGCGCGAAGATGTCCTGGCTCAGCACGGCGATGTCGGCCCGGTACCCCGGGCGCAGCGACCCCAGCTCCCGCTCGCGGTGGTTGATGTGGGCGACACCGGAAGTGAAGGCGGCCACCGCCTGGGACAGCGGCACGGCCTCGGCGGCCAGGAACGGCCGCTCGGTCTCCGGGGTGCCGGGCCGGCCGAGACGCGGCGACAGGACCCGGTTGACGGCCACGTGGATCTGCTGCAGCGGGTCGGCACTGGACACCGGCCAGTCGCTGCCGAAGGCCAGCCGGGCCCCGCGACGGGCCAGCGTGCCGATCCGGTACTGCCAGCGCGCCCGCTCCGGGCCCACGAAGGGCAGGGTGAGCTCCTGCATCTGCGGGTCGTGGGTGGCCCAGAGGGGCTGGAAATTGGCCACCACGCCGAGGCCGGCGAACCGGTCCAGATCCTCGGGCCGGATGAACTGCAAGTGGGCGACGTGGTGCCGCAGGTCGTCGGCGGGCACGCCGGCCACCGCGTCCAGGGCGGCGTGCACGGCCCGGTCGCCGATGGCGTGGAAGTGCACCTGAAAGCCCTCGCGGCTGAGCAGCCGGACGGCCTCGGCCGCCTCCGGCTGGGATACGAACAGTTCGCCCCGGTGGGTATGGCCCGCCCGGCCGGCGTACGGCTCGGTCATGGCGGCGGTCAGCGTCTCGCACACCCCGTCCAGCATCATCTTGACCGAGGTGGCCCGGAACGTGCCGCCCGGGGCCTGCCGCCGCCGGGCCAGCAGGCCGGGGAGCTGGCCCAGTCCGGCGCGGCGGTCCCACCACAGGGCGCCGTTGACCTGGGCGGTCAGCCAGCCCTGCGCCGCCGCGGCGCAGTAGGTGCCGAAAGCGTCCGGGATGCCGATGTCCGGGGCGTCGCCCACGATGGCGTCCTGCCAGTGCGTGATGCCGAGCGCGTGCAGGTGCTGCTGGCCGGCCCGGAGCCCGGCGGCCAGTTCGGCCGGGGCCGGCGGCGGGATCAGCCGGGACACCAGCCGCATGGCGCCGTCGTGCAGCGTGCCGGCCGGCGCCCCGCTGGCGTCCCGTTCGATGCGGCCGTCGGCCGGGTCCGGGGTATCCCGGGTGATACCCGCGCGGGCCAGCGCGGCCGGGCTGACCCAGGCGCTGTGGTGGTCGCGGTTGGGCAGGAACACCGGCCGTCCGCCGGCCACCGCGACCAGGTCGGTGGCGACCGGGAGCCCGCCCGGGAACGCCTCCATGGACCAGCCGCCGCCCAGCACCCAGCCGTCCGGCTCCAGCGTCCGCGCGTGGTCCGCGATGACCCGCAGGTACCCGGCCCGGGTGCGCAGGCCGGCCAGATTGCAGCGCAGGCTCTCCAGCCCGCCGCCGACCGGGTGGACGTGGGCGTCACCGAAGGCCGGGATGGCCAGCCGTCCGCCCAGGTCGATGACCCTGGCCCCCGGCCTGGCCAGGCTGCGGGCCTGCGCGGTGGTGGTGAGGGCGCTGATCCTGTCCCCCTCGGCCACGATGGCGCCGGCCCCCGGGCCCGCGCCGTCCGGCGACCACAAGCGCGCGTTGAGCAGTATCAGCGACCCAGCCATGGCGGCCTCCCGACTACCTTTTACCCGCCCGGAGACCACGGATAAGCTGGCGCGGAACTTTCCCGGGAAGGAGCCCCCGTGACCGCGACGAGGCTGCTGGGACTCGACATCGGCGGCACGTCGAGCCGGGCCCGCGTGGTGGTGGACGGCACCGTCGTGGCCGAGGTCCGGGCGGCCAGCGCCAGCCTGACCGCGGCCGGGTCCGACTCGGCCGCCGCCGCGCTCCGCGAGCTGCTCGCGCAGTTGCCGGACGGGGAACCGTTCGACGCGGTGTGCGCCGGGTCAGCGGGCAGCAACGTCCCGGGCGCACGGGAGTTTCTGGCCGAACGGCTGGCCCCGCTGACCCGGACCGGCACGGTGCTCGTGGTCAACGACGCGATGCTGGTGCTGCCCGCGGCCGGCCTGGACGAGGGCGTGGCCGTCATC
>DASWVA010000443.1:0-1759 GCA_036401415.1 Streptosporangiaceae bacterium | reverse complement strand
GATCGCGATCGACTGCTCGGCCGCGTCCGCCCGGATCTGGTCGACCAGCGAGGAGATGAGGATCTGCTCACCGGCGCCCGGCGCGAGCAACGCGGCGCAGATCAGCGCCAGGTGCACGTAGGTGCCGGGGGAGAAGGGGCTGTCGTCGGTCGTGCGGCGCGCCGGGCGGACCGGCGCGGCTACCGCCAGCGGCGCCTTCACCAGGCGCGCGAACCCGGACTCGACGATGAGCGCGTACCCGAGCTGGCCGGCGAACATGGACTTCAGGGCCGGGGCGTGCCGCCGCACCAGATCCAGCTCGGCGGGCTGGCGGGCGGCGGTCAGGATCGGTGACGACAGCAGGTGCCGGGCGGCGATCCGCCGCTCGCCCGCGTCCAGGCCGGCCGTGGAGACCAGTGGGCTGGTCACCGCGCAGCCTCCCGCGCGGCGCTCTGGCCCGGCGCCCAGTCGGCGGGACCCGGCGCCCACTCGGCGGTGCCCGACACCGTCAGGCTGAGGCCGACGAACGTCGTGGTCCCGTCAGAGCTGGTGACGACGGTGTCCGGGCCGGGGACCGCGCGCAGCCGCAGGCCGGCGTCGTGGTCGACGCACTCGTCGCGGTTCCGGGCCAGCAGGTCGGCCACCAGGTCCAGCATCAGGTCGCGGGCGGCCGGGGAGATGGACGCGCCGTGCAGCGCGCCGGTCAGCGCGAGCTCGGCCGCGGCCGCCTGCCGCTGCTCGGTTTCCCGCTGAGCCTCGGCGGTCAGCCGCCGCCGGTCCGCGGCCGGGTCCGGGACGCGGGAGGTGCGCCCGCGCATCGCCCGGTCCCCGCGTTCCCGCAGCGACACCGGGACGGGTACCGGATCGCAGTCCCACCAGGAGGTGGTGGGCCCGGTCCGCGGATCGGGTTCCTCCGGGCCGAGCAGCAGATGGCGGGCCGGGTAGGCCCCGAACGCGGCCGCGTAGAGCCGGTGGGCACCGTCGTCGTCCGCCGCGGCGAACCAGCGGGCCAGCCGGAGGAAGTCGGCGCGGCGGGAGAACCCGGTCCCCGAGGAGTCGAGCAGCCGCTTGGCGTTGGTGATGAGCTGCCCGAGCGCCTGCCCGGCGGCCGCGCGGAGCTGCTCCGGGCCCGAGGCGCCGTGGGTGGCGTCGTACCAGGACGCGAGATCCTCCCAGTCCGAGGAGGTCCGCCCCTGGCCCCGCTCGACCGGTGAGCCGTCCGGCAGGGTGAGGCCGGGCAGTTCGGCCAGCGCCGCGAGCAGCGGGCCGGTCCGCGCCCGGACCAGTCCGATCCGGTGGGCCACCGCGGGGGCGTGCCGGTTGACGTCCGCGGTGATCAGGTCGATGTAGACGAGCAGGAGCTCCTTGAAGTGGGCGTACTCCTCGCCCCCGAGGTCATAGCGGCTGAGCACCCCGGCCAGGTAGGCGTAGAAGTCCCGCACGCTGTCGGTGAACAGCCGCTGGTTGCCGAACACCGTGGTGACTTCGCCGGCCAGCGCATCGGCGTCGATCTCCTCGCGGTCCAGGCCGGCCAGGATGCGGTCGAGGGACTGGACGATCTGGCCGAGCAGCTCGCGGGCCACCTCGCGGGCTCCGTCGCTGGCCTTCAGGACGGCGACCGCTTCGCGGTGCAGCCGCCCGCCCAGCTTGGACACCTGGTACCTGGACCGGGAACGCAGGTACTCCGCGACCGTGCTCACCTTGGCGTCGCGCAGCGACGGCATCAGGTTGCCCCAGGTGGCCAGCTGCCGGCACCGGGCCTCGGCGACGTCGCGGTCGA
>DASWVA010000442.1:0-2626 GCA_036401415.1 Streptosporangiaceae bacterium | reverse complement strand
AAAACCGTCCCCGTGCTGGTGGCGGCGAGAATCGCGCCGCCGATGGCCGGCCCGATGGCCCGCGCGAGATTCTGGTTCACCGAGCCCAGCGAGATGGCCTGCTGCCGTTCGGCCGGCGGGACCAGCTCCGGCTGCAGCGTCTGCCAGGTCGGGGCGGTCAGCGCCTGCCCGACCCCCAGCGCGAAGATCAGGGCCAGCAGGGTCCACGGCCTGACCAGCCCGGCCAGCGCCAGCGCCCCCAGGGCCACCGCGGCCGCCAGCATGAGTCCCTGTGAGATGAGCAGGAAGCGGCGGCGGTCGACCAGGTCACCGATGGCGCCGGCCGCCACCGCGAACAGCATGACCGGCAGGCTCCCGGCGGTCGACACCAGCGACACGTAGACGGCGGAGCCGGTGAGCGACAGCATGAGCCACTGCGCGCCGACGGTCTGCATCCAGCTGCCGACGTTGGAAACGAACTGGGCCGTCCACATCTCGGCGAACAGCCGGTGCCGGAACGGCGCCCACGCTGAATCGGCCGGGGAAGCGCCGGCCGGGGGCACGATCATGACCTGAACATGCCGCGGTGCCTGGCCGGCTGTCATCAGTCGGATGACTGGATTGGACGACCGATGACTGCGGTCCCCCCGGATGGGGAAATTCGGGCCAATCTGCCGCAACCTGAGCGCGGGCGCCGACGTCTAGAAGACGATGTGTCCCCCACGGTGGAAGGGAAGCCAGATGAGTGGCATGGGCAGGACGGCCGGAAAGCGGCGGGGCCAGGCGGCGCAGGCGTCCTTGGTGAGCGCGGCCATGCTCATCGGGCTGGCCGGTGCCGTGGTGGCCCAGCCTGCGCTGGCGGCTACGGCCGGAGCCCGGGTGCAGCTGCCCGACCCGGTGCCGACCTGGACGCGGTACGACACCGACGACGGCCCGGCGGGATCAAGTGTCACCGTGCCGGCCCGCATCTGGCTGGCGGGCCGGGCCCCCGCGGCCGAGACCCGGTTCGCCACCGCGGCGTCCACGCCCGGGCCGGCCGCCTACGGCAGGTATCTGACGCCCGCCCAGTTCACGGCCCGTTTCGGGGCCACGCCGGCCCAGGCCGCCGCGGTCGGGGCGTGGGCCAGGTCGGCCGGGCTGACGGTCGTCTCGGTCACCGCGCACTACGTCGCGGTGACCGGGTCGGCGCCGGGGCTGAGTGCGGCCCTGGACACCTCGATCCACGCCTACGGCAACTCCTCCGGCGCGCTCACCGGCTATGCGCCGGTGAGCGGCGTGTCCGTCCCCGCGTCCATCGGCGCGGACGTGAGCACGGTGACCGGACTGGACGACTACTCCTACGGCCTGGCCGCCGGTGCGGCCGCCGGTGTGGCCCACCACGCCTCAGCGCGGCCCACCTCCGCGACGCCGGAGGTCAGCGGCGGGGCCTCGTTCGCCTGCTCGCACTGGTGGGGTCAGCACGTCAGCGCCATCCCCGAGGCCGGCGGCCGCACCAGCGCGCCCGACGCGGTCTGCGGGTACACCCCCGGCCAGCTCCGGTCGGCGTACGGCGTCTCCGGGTCCAGCGGCACGGACGCGACCATCGCAGTTGTGCTCGACGGCAGCCTGAGCACGATGGCCGATGACGCGAACCGCTTCTTCGCCCGCTATCACGTACCGGGATTCGCGCCCGGCCAGTTCACGGTGAACACCGGGCCCGGCTTCGCCTCATCCTGCGCGGGATCTTCTGACGTGCCCGAGGAACCGCTCGACGTGGAGACCGCGCACATCATCGCGCCCGCGGCCAAGGTCGTCTACGTCGCCGCCAACTGCAGCCAGGATTCCCAGGTCCAGCAGCAGAATCTGCTCGACGCCGAGACGCGCATCGTCGATCTGCACCTGGCCGACGTGTCGACCGACTCCTACAGCATCGTGGAGAACGGTGACTTCACCCCGGCGGCGGCGGCCGCGTGGACCGCCATCTTCGAACAGGGTGCGGCCGAAGGCATCGGGTTCGGCTTCGATTCCGGCGACGGCGGGGACGACGGCGGTGCCGGTGTGACCTTCCCGGCCTCCGACCCGTGGGCGACGGCGGCCGGCGGGACGACCCTGCAGATCGGCCGGACCGGTGCCGTGACCGGTGAACTGGGCTGGGGGGACAACGGCGCCGAGGAGAACGCGGCCGGCACTGGATACCAGCAGGCCCCGCCGGGAACCTTCGAGCAGGGCTCGACCGGTGGGCGCAGCAGCCTCTTCCCTCAGCCCGCCTACCAGCGCGGGGTGGTCCCGGCTTCGCTGTCCACCGATGGCGGCACGCGGGCCGCCGGCCGTGAGGTACCCGACGTCGCCGCGGATGCCAGCCCGATGACCGGCTGGATGATCGGTTACACCACCCCGGGCGGCCGCTACGGCACCCAGCTCGAAGGGGGGACCAGCGGCGCGTCACCGATCGTGGCGGCCCTGGAGGCCGACGCCAAGCGGCCTGCCGGCCACGCCATCGGGTTCGCCAACCCGCTGCTGTATGACCTGCGCACCACGGCCGGGATCCGGGACATCGTGCCGTCCGCGTCGCCCGCGCTGACGCTGGCGCCCGACTGCTACAACGACCAGGTAGCGCCCAACCCGGCCTGCCTGGTCACGCTCGGCCCGGACAGCAGCCTCACCGAGC
>DASWVA010000441.1:0-6177 GCA_036401415.1 Streptosporangiaceae bacterium | reverse complement strand
GACTGGCAGCGCGCCGCCAGCCAGTGGATCCCGGGCAAGAACTTCGACGGCTCGATGCCGCTGGGGCCGGAGATCGTCACCCCCGATGAGGTCGACATCCTCGACACCCAGCTCACCACCACGCTGAACGGCGAGGTCATGCAGTCGGCCCGGACCTCCCAGATGCTGGTCGACATCCCCAGCACCATCGAGTTCTACTCTTCGTTCACCACCTTGCGCCCCGGCGACGTCATCGCCACCGGCACTCCCGGCGGTGTCGGCTTCGCCCGCCAGCCCCCGGTCTGGCTCGAGCCCGGCAGCACCGTCGAAGTCACCGTGGAAGGCGTCGGCACCATCCGCAACCGGGTCGTGGCCGAGCCCGGTGACCGCAGCAAGTGGCGCTGGCACCCGTCCCGGGACAGCTAGCCCGGGGCAGCTAGCCCGGGGCAGCTGGGAGGCGGCTGGGCGGCGGCGCGGCTAGCCGTTCCAGGTCTCGCCGGTGAGGCGCTGGTACACGTCGGTGTAGCGAGCCCGGGTCGCGGCCACGATCTCGGCTGGGATGGGCGGCCCGGGCGGGGTCCGGTCCCAGTCCAGCGTGGCCGACCAGTCGCGCACGAACTGCTTGTCCAGCGAGTGCTGCGGCCGTCCGGGCGCCCAGTCGGCGGCGGGCCAGAACCGGGAAGAGTCCGGGGTCAGTACCTCGTCGGCCAGGATGACCGCTCCGTCCGGGCCGCGGCCGAACTCCAGCTTGGTGTCGGCGATGATCACCCCGCGGCCGGCGGCCAGGGCGGCGCCGCGGCGGTACACCTCGAGCGTGATCCTGCGCAGTTCGGCGGCCACCTCCGCGCCCACCTCGCGTACGGTCTCGCCGTAGCTGAGCGGCTCATCGTGTCCTTCCGCCGCCTTGGTCGTCGGTGTGAACACCGGCTCGGGCAGCCGGGCGCCCTCGGCCAGCCCGGCCGGCAGGGTGACCCCTGAAATCGTCCCGGTGTCCCGGTAGGAGGCCAGCCCGAGGCCGGCCAGGTAGCCGCGGGCAATGCATTCGACCGGCACCATGTCCAGGCGGCGGCACCGGATCGCGCGCCCGGCCCACTCCGGCGGCACGTCGGTCGCGGAGACGACGTGGTTGGGTACGACGTCCGCGAGCTGGGCGAACCACCACAACGACAGCTGAGTGAGGATCTTGCCCTTGTCCGGGATCGGCGTCGGCAGGATCACGTCGTAGACGCTGACCCGGTCCGAGGCGACCAGGATGAGGTCATCTCCGTCGGCGTACAGGTCACGGACCTTGCCGGAGTGGACGAGTTGCACGGAGGGGAAGTCTAGCGGCGCACGGCCTGAGTTTTTGGCTCAGGCGGTGGGCGGCACGTTCCAGCTGTCGATGACCGGCTCGCCGTGTTCGGTACCCAGCTCGGAAACGGTGCCGGTGCCGAGCGCGAACAGCCGCCCCCCGTCCGGCGGCAGGCCCAGGTACCGTGCGGTCAGCACCCGCAGGATGTGACCGTGCGCGACCAGGGCCACATTGCCCCGGTCGAGCAGCGGCCGGAGCCGGGCCAGCACCCGGTCCGCGCGCTCGCCGACCTGCTGCCGGGTCTCGCCCGGGTGATCGGCGTCGCCCGGGATCACGCCGTCCCGCCACAGGTACCACCCGGGCCGCCCGGCCTGGATGTCCCTGGTCGTCCGGCCCTCATAGCCGCCGTAGTCCCACTCCCACAGGTCCGGGTCGACGGTGACGTCGGTCAGCCCGGCCAGCTCTGCGGTCCGCCGGGCCCGCTCCGCCGGGCTGCTGAACGCGGCCACCACATCGAGCTTGGCCACGGCCGGTTTCAGCCGGGCTGCCGCTGCTTCCCCGGCCGCCGTCAGCGGGATGTCCGTCCGCCCGGTATGCCGGCCTTCCCGGCTCCACTCGGTCTCGCCGTGCCGGAGCACGATCAGCTGTCCCATACACCCATCTTGGCCGCACGGCCCCGGTCCGTCACGCCCGCCCCCGGCGCCCGCGCCGGCCGGCACCGCCGGGTCCGCAATTGGGCCGGACCGCACCGGACGGCAGGAACCGCGATGAGCCTCTTGACCTCCTTCCCTCTTGAGTGCTTATGTAAGGAAAGTTTCTTATTAATTAAGGAGTTTGCGTTGTGAACCGAATCCACCTCAGATGGGCCGTGTCCGGCGCCGCCCTCCTGGCTGCCTCGGTCCTGGGGGCCACCACGGCGGCCGTGGCCCAGACGACCACACCCGCGACCGCCGCTGGAGCCGCGGCCTACCGGGCGTGGCCGCAGCACGTGTACGCGCCCTACTTCGAGTCCTGGCTGGAGTCGACCGGGAGCGCCAGCATCGCGGGCAGTGCCCGGCAGTCCGGTTCCCCGTACGAAACCGTGGCCTTCATCCAGGCCGCCAGCGCGGGTTCCTGCGCCCTGACCTGGAACGGGGACAGCACCGAGCCGATCCCCGGCAGCACGTTCGCGGCTGACATCGCCACCCTGCAGCGGCAGGGCGGCAACGTGATCGCCAGCTTCGGCGGTTACGGGGCGGACTCGACCGGCACCGAGATCGCCGATTCGTGCACGGACGTGAACGCGATCGCCGCCGACTACGAGGCCGTGCTGACGACCTACCACCTGACCCGGCTCGACATGGACGTGGAAGCCGGCTCGCTGACCGACACGGCCGGGATCGCCCGCCGCAACCAGGCCATCAAGCTGGTCGAGCAGTGGGCCGCGTGCCGGCACCTGCCCCTCCAGGTGCAGTACACGATCCCGGTCGAGCCGACCGGGCTGACCGCGGACGGCCTGGCCGTACTGCGCAGCGCCGCCACCACCGGTACCCGCGTTGACGTGGTCGACATCATGACCTTCGACTATTACCTGGCCAGCGAGCCGGGCCCCCTGCCCATGGGCGCCGACGCCATCAGCGCGGCGCAGAACACGCACACCCAGCTGGCTGCCGTCTACCCGCACGCCAGCTCGGCCCGGCTGTGGGCGCTGGAGGGCATCACCCTCATGCCCGGCATCGACGACTACCCCGGCCAGACCGAGACCACCAGCCTGGCCGACGCCCAGCAGGTCGAGAGCTTCGCCCGCGACCACGGCCTGGCCCTGCTGTCCAGCTGGGCCGTCCAGCGTGACAACGGCGGCTGCCCGGGTACGACCGGGGCCAGCACCTGCTCCGGGATCGCCCAGAACCCGTGGGACTTCAGCCACATCCTGGAGCGCGTCACGCGCTAGAGGCCTCATTCAACGGTTTCAACTTTCCCGCCCGCAGCACCTTCCGCTGCGGGCGGGACGCTGTTCGGCTCCCGGTGCGGCCTGGGGGCCAGTCTGAGGGAACGGCCCGAGGGAACCGCCGGAGGGAACACTCTGGTAAGCATGCGGTCATGGCTGACACGGAAGATACCGCCGCTCCCGGCCCGGTGATCGTGGCCCGCCGGGTGCTGCTGACCGGCGGGACCAGCGGCCTCGGCCTGGCCATGGCGTCCGCGCTGGCCCGGGCCGGGGCCAGCGTGGTGCTGACCGGGCGGGACCGGGCCCGGGCCGAACAGGTGGCCGCGACGCTGCCGAACAGTTCCGGCCTCGGGCTCGACACCCGCGACGAGGTGGCCGTGCGGGCCGCCGTCGGGGAGGCGGCCTCCCGGCTGGGCGGCATCGACCTGCTGGTCAACAACGCCGGGCTGGGCATGCGCACGGTCAACCCGCGGTTCACCACCGACCCCCAGGGCTTCTGGACGGTGAGCCCGGACGGCTTCCGCGCCGTGATCGACACCAACCTGACCGGCTACTTCCTGGTCGCCCGGGAGGTCACGCCGCTGATGCTGGCGGCCGGGCACGGCCGGATCGTGAACATATCGATGAACCACGCCACCATGACCCGGCGGGGCTTCGTGCCGTACGGGCCGTCCCGGGCCGGGGCCGAGGCGCTGTCCCGGATCATGGCCGCCGACCTGGACGGTACCGGGGTGACGGTCAACGTGCTGCTGCCCGGGGGTGCCACCCGGACCGGCATGATCCCGGACGGCGAGGAGCACACCCCCGGCCTGCTCGACCCGGAGGTCATGGGACCGCCCATCGTCTGGCTGGCCTCCGCGGCCGCGGGCGGCACCAGCAACGAGCGGATCGTGGCCGCCGAGTTCGGCGACTGGCTCCGGCAGCGCGCCCTCCCGCTCTGACCGCCGGTCCGGCCCCCTACGATCAGCACATGGCGGCACCAGTGGGGGAGGGCCCCGAACCCGGCCCGCCCGCACCCGGCCGTCGCCACGGGCGGGGCGTCACCGCCGCGGTCGCGGTCCTGTCCGCGGCCTGCCTGGCCGCCGGGATCGCCGCGGCGGGCCGCGCGCACGCCGAACTGACCCGCAAACCCACGGCGGCCGAGCTATCCGCGGCCGCCGCCCTCGGCGTGGCCAGCCGGTGGGCCCGCGAGCCTGCCCGCCAGGTCTTCCCGGCCATGCTGCCGTACCACTCCAACCTGGGTAACCCGGAGTCCGCCCGCCGGGCGGGGATCAGGCCGGCCAGCGGCTGTGCGGCCGCGCTGGACCCGGCGGTGGCCGTCATCGCCCGTGCCGACGGCTGCCGGACCGCGCTGCGGGCCAGTTACCTCGACCAGCTGGGCGGGGTGGTGTACACGATCGGCGTGCTGGCCTTCCCCGCGCCGGGGCAGGCGGCCGTCTTTCTGGCCCGCGCGGGCCAGGATCCAGCCCGCGGGCTGCGCGCGGTGGCCTTCCCGGGCACGGACGCGGCATCTTTCGATGACGCCGCCCGGCAGTCGGCGCAGGGCCGCCAGGACGGCCCGTACGCCGTGCTGATCGTGGCGGGATATGCGGACGGCCGCCCGGCCGACGCCACCGGCGAGCGGCGCGATGTCCCGTTCGAGCCCGCCGCCGAGCTGGCGCAGGATGTGGGCACCCCCCTGGGCCAGCCCGTCACCGCGACCTGCCAGCGCCCGGAGTGGTCGTGCTGACCGCCCTGGCCATCCTGGCCCGGCTGGCGGCCGGCCTGGCCGCCGCCGGCGGCCTCGCGGTCACGCCTGCGTCCTCCGGCCCGGCGATCGCCGTGCAGAGCATCCGGTCGGCCGAAGAGCCCCAGCTCGGCGCGATCAGCGCCCCCGCGGCGTGGCCGGTGACCCGCGGGAGCGGCGTCACCGTGGCCGTCCTAGACACCGGGGTCGACGCCTCGGTCCCGGACCTGGCCGGATCGGTGACCACAGGACCAGACGAGACTCTCGGGGTCGACCCGCCCGGCTACCAGCCGCCGCACCTGCACGGGACCTACATCGCCTCGCTCATCGCCGGGCACGGCAGCGGGGCCGGCCACCGGTCGGGGGTGATCGGCGTCGCGCCCGCCGCCCGGATCTTGTCCGTGCGGGTCATCCTGGACGAGACCGAGCCCGGCTTCGCCGAGTTCGCGGACGAGTCAGCCAACGACGACGCGATCGGCACCGGTATCCGGTATGCGGTCGGGCACGGCGCCGGCGTGATCAACATGTCGCTGGGCAGCACCGCGCCGACCCGGGACCTGCGGGCGGCGCTGGCCTACGCGGCTACCCGCGGGGTGGTGGTGGTCGCGGCGGCCGGCAACGACGGCGCCGCCCAGCACGGGTACACGCCGTTCAGCTATCCGGCGGCGTTCCCCGGGGTCATCGCGGTCGCCGCCGTCAGCCTGCGCGGGGACCGGGCCGCGTTCTCCGACGACAACTCCTCGGTCGTGCTGTCCGCCCCGGGGGTCAACGTGGTCGGCGCCGGGCCCGGCGGCAGTTACCTGGAAGCCGACGGCACCAGCCCCGCCTCGGCGTTCGTGGCCGGGGTGGCCGCGCTGATCCGGGCCCGCTACCCGAAGCTGACCCCGTTCCAGGTGGAGCGGGCCATGGTGTCCTCGGCCACCCGCCGCCCGTACGGCGGCTACAGCCCCGGCACCGGATTCGGCGAGGTCGACGCGCCCGCCGCGCTGATCGCCGCGGGTCAGCTCGCCACCGCGCCCGCGGCGCCCGGCCTGGCCGCCAGCGCGCCGTTCGCCCACCCCGGCCCCATCCAGGTCGTGCACCGCGACGGTGCCCGTATCACCGGCTACACCGTGGCCGCCGTCGTGCTCGTGCTCGCGTCCCTGGCCCTGCTGACGGTGCTGGCCGTCCGGTTCCGGCGGCACCGGGTCCGCCCACCCGGCACCGCCCAGCCGTCGTTACCAGAATTTTTCCCGGGTCTGTCGATTTGCTCGC
>DASWVA010000440.1:0-4897 GCA_036401415.1 Streptosporangiaceae bacterium | reverse complement strand
CGGGCCGGTGCGGCCCGGGCCCCCTTACGTTCCCCCGGCGGGGCGGTGCATCGTAACGGGAAACCTTCGACCATGACGGGGCAACCGGTGAACCGGGCGCCGGGGATTTCCGTAATCAAGGACAGGGACGCGCTACTGGGGGCCGGAGGCAGGATGCAACACCCGAGGAATCCCTTCTCCTCCGATGAGACACCGGACGACGCCGCTCCCCCGGAGACCCACCACGACGAGGCCAGGCCGGTCGCCGAGCCCGGCTGGCCCCCGTTCGGGCCCGGGGCGCTGCCCGGGTCGTGGGAGCCGCCGGCCGACCTGGCTGACCCGATGTGGGACGCGGCGTTCCGGTCGTCCGCGCCGCCGGCCGAACTGAGCCGGGAGCCCGGGTACGCCCCGCACGAGCCCTGGAGCGGGCCCCGGCACGCGCGGCGCCGGAACCGCGGCCCGCGCTGGAGCGGGGCGATCCTGGCCCTGACCGGGGCGGTGGCGCTGGCCGGAGCCGTGCCGCTCGGCATCCTCGGGGTCCGCACGCTGATCCAGCTTCCGGCCCCGACTTTGACGACCACGCCGCTGGCCAACGGCAGCCCGATCAGCGCGCCCGCCAGCGCCCCCGCGGAGGCGCCCAGCCAGCTCAGCCAGGGCCAGACCGCGGTGGCGCCGGGCGCGTCGGCGTCTTCGCCGGGAGCTGCGGCGGCCTCCGGAGCCCGGGTGGCCACCGGAGCCCGGGCGGCCACCGGAGCCCGGGCGGCCACGTTCGCGTTCACCGCGGGCCCGGGCTGCCGCAGCCTGAGCGGAGTGATCACCTGGCCGTTCCGGGCCCCCAGCGGGGACGGCTGGCATCCGGCCACGACCGCCCGCAGCGGGCCGTGCGGCGCCTCCTTCACCTACAGCCTGCTGGCCAACGTGCGGGACGATTCCGGTAACTGGCATGACCACTACGCCTGGATCTTCCACACCGGCAAACCGGTCGCGTCGTGCACGCTGAGCTTCTACATCCCGGCGTCGGCGCACGCCACCAGCACGGCGTTCTACTGGCTGGGGACCGGCAGCGACAGCCCGCAGAACCGGATGGCCGATTTCAGCGTCGACCAGCGGGCCGACCAGGGCCAGTGGGTGACCAAGGGCCCGTTCACGTTCGGGGGCGGAACCGTGCTGGCCGAGGTGACCGACCGCGGCGTGGGCCCGGCGTCCGACTCGGTGGAGGCGAGCGTCCTCACGATCCGCTGCGTGTGACCAGGTCGGCGGCGATGGCGGCGAACGCGGCCGCGATCTCGTCCCGGGCTGCACCTCCCGCGAGCAGTAGGTGCAGCAGCAGGCGGGCTTTGAGCGGGTCCAGGAACCCGGCCCCGATCAGCCCGCGGGCGCGCAGGTCGAGTTCGGAACCCGGATAGGCGTAGGTCCGGGCCAGCACCATCCCGGCTCCGGTCCGGGAGGCGAGCACGACCGGGATGCACTGGGCCAGGCGGCCCAGCCGGTCCACCACCGCCGCGGGCACGTGCCCGGCCCCGAACCCGGCCACCACCAGCCCGTCAAACCGCCCGGCGGCCGCTTCGAGCAGGGCGCCGTCGTCACCGAGGACCATCGTGACCAGCCCGGTCCGGACGGCCCAGCCGGGCGCCCCGGCCGCCGGCACTGCCCGCGGGAGCGCCGGGCGGCGGGGCGGGCGGGTCAGCACCACCGCGCGCCCCTCGGCGATCAGCCCCAGGGGGCCGGCGGGCGGGCTGATGAACGCCGAGACGCTGGTGGTGTGGGCTTTGACCACGAACCGCGCGGCGTGGATCTCGTCGCCGAACACCACCACGCACCCCAGGCCACGGGCCTGGGGACTGGCGGCCACGGTCACCGCGGCCAGCAGGTTGGCCGGGCCGTCCGCCCCGGCCAGGGTGGGGTTGCGCATCGCGCCGGTGAACACGACCGGCGCGTCACCGTCGTAGAGCAGGTCGAGCAGAAACGCCGTCTCCTCGATGGTGTCGGTCCCCTGGCTGACCACCACGCCGTCCGCTCCGGCCCCGGTCCGGTCCCGGATCGCGGCGGCCAGATCCACGATGTCGGCGACGGTCAGCGACGAGCTGGGGACCTGGCGGAAGTCGTGCACGTCGAGGCCGGCTCCGGCCCGGTCCAGGCCGGGTACCGAGGTCAGCAGGTCGGCCCCGGTCAGCTGGGGCGTGACCCCGCCCGCCGCGTGCGTGCTGGCGATCGTGCCGCCCAGCGTGAACAGCACCACCTTCATCGCCGGCTTTATCCCTTCCGCTCATGATCGTGGGCCAAGTCCGATCCTGCCGGTCAGGCGGCATTCACGCCACTGATCCTCCTGCCAGGAAAGTGACTTGCGGTCTTATATGACAGTGACTATTTTTTTACAGATACACCCTGCACGCGTCCACCAGCGACCTGCAGTGGTTCAGCGACGCCTACAGCCTGGTGCTGGCGGCCGCCGTGCTCCCCGCCGGCCTGCTGGGCGACCGGCTCGGCCGCAAGAAGGTCCTGATGACCTCCCTGGCGGTGTTCGGGGCCAGCTCGGCCGCGTGTGCCTACGCCGCGACCTCCGGCGAGCTGATCGCCGCCCGGGCCGTACTCGGCATCGGGGCCGCAGCGATCATGCCGCTGGCCCTGGCCATCATCCCGGTGCTGTTCGAGCCGGCCGAGCGGCAGAAGGCCACTGCGGTCATGGCGTCCACCATCTTTCTCAGCTTCCCCATCGGGCCGCTGGTCGGCGGCACCCTGCTCGACAACTTCTGGTGGGGCTCGGTGTTCCTGATCAACGTCCCGGTCGTGGGGTTCGCGCTGATCGCGGTGGCGTTCCTGATGCCGGAGTCGCGCAGCACCGAGCGGCCGCGGCTGGACCTGCCCGGCGTGCTGATCTCCGGCGCCGGCCTGATCGCGTTCACCTACGGCGTGATGAAGGCCGGCCAGGACGGCTGGACCGACGTGACCGCGCTGGCCACGATCGCGGCCGGGGTGGTGCTCCTGGCCGGGCTGGCCGGCTGGGAGCGCCGGCTGACCCGGGCCGGCGCGGCCCCGGCCCGTCCCGGGGCCGGTCCCGCGGTCCGGCCGCTGATCGAGCTGCCGCTGTTCCGCTCGGCCGGGTTCGCCTGGGGCACGATCCTGGCCACGCTGGTGTCGTTCGCGATGTTCGGCATCCTGTTCGCGATGCCGCAGTACTTCCAGGGCGTGCGCGGGACGGACGCGCTGGGCAGCGGGCTGCGCACGCTGTCCCTGATCGGCGGCATGCTGGCCGGCATGATCGCGGGGACCCGCCTGCAGAGCCCGCGGAAGGACGCGGCCGGGCGGCCCGCCGAACCGCGGGCGACGGCCCGGTCCATGGTGACCATCGGGTTCGCGGTGATGGCGGTGGCGCTGGCGGCCGGCGCGTTCACCCGGGTCAGCAGCGAAACCGGGTTCACCGCCGCGTGGTTCGTGGTGGCCGGCCTCGGCCTGGGCCTGGCCATGCCCGCCGCGATGAACGCCGCGCTCGGGGCGCTGTCGGCCGAGCGCAGCGGGGCCGGGTCGGCGCTGATCACCGCGATGCGGCAGGTCGGGGCCACGATCGGGGTCGCCGTGCTGGGCACGATCCTGAACAACGTCTACCAGAGGCACCTGACCGGGACCGGGCTGCCGGCGGCGCTGACCGGCGCGGCCAGGAGCGGGGTCACGGCCGGGGTGACCGTGGCCCGCCAGGCCCGTTCCGCCGTGCTGCTGGCGGCGGTGCGCCACTCGTTCGTGACCGGGCTGGACATCATGCTGTGGGTCTGCGCGGGGATTGCGCTGGCCAGCGCGCTGCTGGCGGTGACCTTCCTGCCCCGCCGCACGCGCCGCGACGCGACCGCCGCGGCAATGGCGCCGGAGACTGATGAAACGGCAGTTCAGCGGGCAGAATTGGGGCTGTGACGGAACTAATCAGCCCGGCTCCCGGTGAGCCCGGCGGTCTGCGGGAGCGGAAGAAGGCCCGGACCCGGGCCACCATCCGCTCCGAGGCGCTGCGGCTCTTCCGGGAGCAGGGCTACCAGGCCACCACGGTCGAGCAGATCGCCGCGGCGGCCGAGGTGTCGCCGAGCACGTTCTTCCGCTACTTCCCGACCAAGGAGGATGTCGTCCTGCAGGACGACATGGAGTCGATGATGGTCGAGGCGCTGGAGCGGCAGCCGCCCGGGCTGGGCCTGGTCGCGGCCACGCGCGCGGCCATGCGCGCGGTGTCCGGCACCCTCAGCGAGGAACAGTGGGACCAGCTCCGGCAGACGGCCGAGCTGGGCATGACCATCCCCGATGTCCGGGCGCGAGCCCTGGGCGACTTCGCCCGCACGATCGCGGTCGTGGCCGGGGCGGCGGCCCGGCGCACGGGGCTCAGCCCGGACGATCTGCGGGTCCGCACCGCCTCGGGAGCGATCTTCGGCGCGATCCTGGCCGTCACGGCGCCGTGGGACAACCACCGGGGTGAGCAGATCAACCCGGACCTGTTCCAGCGGGTCGATGCGGCCCTCGGAGTACTGGAGGAGGGGCTGCGGCTGTGAGCCGTCCCGCGCCGGCGGTGGGCGTCGTCGAGCCTGCCGGAATTTTGAAATTTCAAGTAACGTTATGAGGGCATCGGACCCCTGAGGAGGACAGATGCCAGCCGTCACCGTTGAGGACCCCCTGGTCCTGCCGCGCGTCGCCGAGCCCGGCCCCGGCGTCGCGGCCGACCGTCCCGTGCGGGCCGTCACCACCGCCCCCAAGGGCTACGAGGGGGAAGGCTTCCCGGTCCGCCGGGCCTTCGCCGGCGTGGACCTGAAGCAGCTGGACCCGTTCATCCACATGGACCAGATGGGTGAGGTCGAGTACGCCCCCGGCGAGCCCAAGGGCACGCCGTGGCACCCGCACCGTGGCTTCGAGACCGTCACGTACATGATCGACGGCATCTTCCGGCACC
>DASWVA010000439.1:0-4426 GCA_036401415.1 Streptosporangiaceae bacterium | reverse complement strand
AGGCCGCTGTTGCAAGTTGCAGAGTCCGATTTCGAGGGAGAAAACGTGCCGACCACGAGCAGTCCGACCGTCAAGCGACGGCGCCTCGCGGCCGAGCTGCACGCCTGCCGGGAGCAGGCCGGGCTGACCATCGACGACGTGGCGCAAGTGCTGGAGTGGTCGGCCGCGAAGATCAGCCGGCTCGAGAACGCCCGGGTGCGGGTACTGCCCCGGGACGTCAAGCACCTGCTGCGCATCTACGGGGTCAAGGAAAACAGCCCCGAGTGGGACATCCTGCTCACCCTGGCCCGCGAGTCCCATCAGAAGGGCTGGTGGGCCGCTTACGGTGACGCCATTCCCCAGAGCTTCAGCACCTTCGTGGGCCTGGAGGCCGACGCGGTCTCGGTGCGGACCTATGAGCCGGAGTACGTGCCGGGTCTGCTGCAGACCGAGGAGTACGCCCGCCAGGTGATCAGGGCGGGAACCCCGGTGCCTTCCGACGACGAAGTCGAAAAGTACGTGGCCCTGCGGATGGCGCGTCAGCTGCGGCTGGCCCGGAGTCAGCTGCCGGAGCTGTGGGCGGTCATCGACGAGAGCGCGCTCCGGCGCCTGGTCGGCGGACCTGCCGTGATGCACGCCCAGCTCGGCCGGCTACTGGAAGAGAGCCACCAGGCCCACGTCACGCTGCAGCTGATGCCCTACAGCGTCGGTGCCCATGCCGGGATGGGCGGTCCCTTCACCGTCCTGAGCTTTCCCGAACCGGCCGATCCGGACATCGCCTACGTGAACTACAGCACGGTCAGCGTCTTCCTGGAAAAGCCGGAGGAGCTGACCCAGTTCGCGCTGATCTTCAACCATCTGCGTGCTACCGCGCTTTCCGTCAGCGAGTCGCGTACCGCGATTTCGCACATCGATAGGGATCTATGAGATGGAGGATGTATGAACATCGCCTGCGGTAACTGGCGTAAGTCGACCTACAGCCGGGACGGCGGCAGTGAGTGTGTCGAGGTGGCCGAGCTGGGCCGGGGGCTCGCGGTCCGTGACTCGACGGACCCGGACGGCCCCCGGCTGGCCTTCGGCGACATCGACTGGGACCGGTTCCTGAGCCGGGTCCGGCACCAGGCCTGAGGGTCAGGCCCGCCGGCTCATCAGCGGACCGCGGTCCTCTCCGGCTCGGGGAGCGGACCGCGGTCCGGCCTGGCCCGCTGCCCGGCGGCGGTCCGGCCGGGTCAGGAGGCGGACGGGGGCCGGAGGCGGAGCCCGATCATGCCACCGTCGACGGCCAGCGCCGTACCGGTGGTGGCGCCGGCCAGCGGGCTGGCCAGGTAGGCCACGCCGGCCGCGACCTCGTCGGCAGAGACCAGGCGGCCGATGGGCTGGCGGGCGTTGAGCGCCGCCCGCTCAGCCACGGGATCGGGCGCGGCGTCGAGCAGCCGCCCGATCCACGGGGTGTCGGCGGTGCCGGGGAGTACGCAGTTGACCCGGATGCCCTCACGGACGTGGTCGGCCGCCATGGCCAGGGTGAGCGCGTAGACCGCGCCCTTGCTGGCCGAGTACAGGGCGCGCTGGGGGAGGCCGGCCACGCCCGCCACCGAGCAGGTGTTCACGATCGCGGCCTGGCCCCGGCCGGCGACGGAACGGCGCAGGTGCCCGAGGGCGGCCCGGCTGACCCGGACCATCCCGACCACGTTGATGTCCAGCACGCGGTGCCACTCGTCATCAGAGTTGTCCTCGACCGTGCCGGCCGCGCCGACGCCGGCGTTGTTGACCAGGATGTCGAGCCGGTCTCCGAGCGCCGCCGTGGCCTCGCCGACGGCCCGGCGCACCCCGGCGTCGTCGGTCACGTCGGCGACCACGCTGACCAGACCGTGTTCGGCGGCGTCATCCTGGGCCAGGCCGTCCCGGTCCAGCACCGCGACCCGGGCGCCCCGGGCGGCCAGCAGCCGGGCGGTGGCCAGCCCGATGCCGGAGGCGCCCCCGGTCACCAGCGCGGACAACCCGGCGAACTCACCCCGACCTTGCCCCGCACCTGCTCCTGCACCCGGCTCGGTCATGGGTCCTCCGCTCGTCGCACCTGGCTGACATCGGGGATACGTCCGATCTATACCGCAGGGCCCGGTGACCCGTCCAGGCGGGGGCGTGGCCCGGCGCGTCCGGTAACGTGCTGGTCGAGCGCTGGTCTAGTGCTGGCCGAGCCGACGTCGCGACTCCGAGGGAACGGTGCCGATGCGGATAGCCCTGTTCGTCACGTGCCTCACCGACACCCTGTTCCCGGCCACCGGCCAGGCCGTGGTCACGCTGCTGGAGCGGCTCGGGCACCAGGTCGACTTCCCGCCCGGCCAGACCTGCTGCGGGCAGATGCACTTCAACACCGGGTACCGGCGGGAGAGCCTGCCGCTGGTCCGCTCCTTCGCGGACAGCTTCGCCGGGTACGACGTGGTGGTCAGCCCGTCCGCGTCCTGCACCGCGATGGTCCGCGAATACCATCGCCAGCTCGCCGCCGAAGCCGGCGACGCCGGGCTGGCCCGGGCGGTGGCCGAGCTCGCCCCCCGGGTGCACGACCTGTCCACGCTGCTGGTCGACGTGCTCGGCGTGACCGACGTCGGCGCCTACTTCCCGCACCGCGTGACCTACCACCCGACCTGTCATTCACTGCGCATGCTGCGGGTGGGCGACGCGCCCCGGCGGCTGCTGGCGCAGGTGCGCGGCCTGGACCTGGCCGACCTGCCCGACGCCGAGTCGTGCTGCGGCTTCGGCGGCACGTTCGCGGTCAAGAACCCCGACGTGTCGGCGGCCATGGGCGCCGACAAGGTGGCCGCCGTCCAGCAGTCCCGGGCCGAGGTGCTCTGCGCGGCCGACAACTCCTGCTTGATGCACATCGGCGGCTCGCTGTCCCGCCAGCGCGCCGGGGTGTCGGTCATGCACCTGGCCGAGATCCTGGCCAGCACCGAAGACCGGCCCGCGGTGCTCCGCGGCCACCAGACGGCGGCCGGCCGATGAGCGCCCCGGCCATGCCCACCTACCTGGGCATGCCGCCGTTCCCCGAGGCCGCGGCGGCTGCGCTGGCCGACTCCCAGCTCCGGCACAACCTGGCCCATGCCACCGGGGCGATCCGGGCCAAGCGGGCCGGGGTGGTGGCCGAGCTGAGCGACTGGCCCGAGCTGCGGGCCGCGGCCAAGGCGATCAAGGATCACACGCTGGCCCACCTGGACACCTACCTGCTGCGGCTGGAAGCCCGCGTGACCGCGGCGGGCGGCCACGTGCACTGGGCCGCCGACGCCGCCGAGGCGGGCGAGATCGTGGCCTCGCTGACCCGCGCGGCCGGCGCCGACCAGGTGGTCAAGGTCAAGTCGATCGCCACCGACGAGATCGGTCTCAACGAGTCGCTGGCCGCGGCGGGCATCACCGCGGTCGAGACCGACCTGGCCGAGCTGATCGTCCAGCTCGGGCACGACCGGTCCAGCCACATCCTGGTGCCCGCGATCCACCGCAACCGGGCCGAGATCAGGGAGATCTTCCTGCGGGAGATGCCGGATGCGCCGCGGACGCTGACCGACCGGCCGGCCGAGCTGGCCGCGGCGGCCCGGGAGCACCTGCGCCGGGTGTTCCTGTCGGCCAAGGTGGGCGTCTCCGGGGCCAACTTCGCCGTGGCCGACACCGGCTCGCTGGTCGTGGTGGAGTCCGAGGGCAACGGCCGGATGTGCCTCACCCTGCCGGAGACGCTGATCTCCGTGGTCGGCATCGAGAAGGTGCTGCCCGCCTGGCGGGACCTGGAAGTGTTCCTGGCCCTGCTGCCCCGGTCGTCAACCGCCGAGCGGATGAACCCGTACACGTCGATCTGGTCCGGGGTCCAGCCGGGGGACGGGCCGCGGGAGTTTCACCTGGTGCTGCTGGACAACGGCCGCACGGCCACGCTGGGCGACCAGATCGGGCGGCAGGCGCTCCGCTGCATCCGGTGTTCGGCCTGCCTGAACGTGTGCCCGGTCTACGAGCGGGTCGGCGGGCACGCCTACGGGTCGCCCTATCCGGGCCCCATCGGCGCCATCCTGTCACCGCAGCTGCGCGGCATGGGCACCGCGCTGGACCAGTCGCTGCCGTTCGCGTCCAGCCTGTGCGGGGCCTGCTACGACGTCTGCCCGGTGGCCATCAACATCCCCGAGGCCCTGGTCTACCTACGCTCGGTATCGGTCGAAGCCAAGCGTGCGAAGCACAAGCTGCGGCCCGAGGCGGTGGTGTTCGGGGTGACCGCGTGGGGGCTGCGCTCACCCAAGCGGCTCCGGGCCGCCCAGCGGGCCGCCGCCGCCAGCCGGCACGTGGTGGGACGGTCGGGGAGGATCCGGCGGCTGCCGCCCCCGCTCAGCGCCTGGACCGACACCCGGGACGCGCCCGCCCCGCCTGCGGAGTCGTTCCGCGCCTGGTGGAGCCGGACCCGGGGTGACCAGGCCCG
>DASWVA010000438.1:0-2242 GCA_036401415.1 Streptosporangiaceae bacterium | reverse complement strand
TAGTAGGTGGAGTCCACTTCCACCAGCGGGAACTGGCGCGTGTAGTAGCGCAGGCGCTGTTCCGGATTATTCGCCTCCGGCGGGTACCACCCGGAGTCGATCAGGGTTTTGTCCGTCCAGGACGCGGTCCCCACCCGGATGTCAGCCATACCAGCAGGGTAATCGCGGTCAAGAGGCCGGATCTCCCGCACGGTCGGGCGAAGATGGTTCTCGCGCCCCCGGGTTAGCGGATACTGAGTACGCACGCCGGGCTGCCCTCACCCCCCAGGGTGGCCCGGCGTGTTCCCGTCCATCCGGCGGCTCAGCCGTCCAGCCACGCGGCCAGGCGCGGGTAGACCCGGCGCGGGTTGTGCTCAAAGATCTTGGCCCGGGCGGCTTCGTCCAGCGGCGCCTGGTCCAGATACCTCCTGGTGTCGTCCCAGGGGGCGCCGCTGGCGGGGTTGACGCCGCGGACCGCGCCCAGCATCTCCGAGGCGAACAGCACGTTGTCCGGGCTGATCACCGTGGTCAGCAGGTCCATGCCGGGCTGGTGGTAGACGCAGGTGTCGAAGAAGACGTTGCGCATCACGTGCTCATCCAGCGGCGGCCGCTGCATCCGCTCGGCCAGGCCGGCAAAGCGCCCCCAGTGATACGGCACCGCGCCGCCGCCGTGCGGGATGACCAGCCGCAGTCCGGGAAAACGCCCGAACAGGTCACCCTGGACCAGCTGCATGAACACGGTCGTGTCGGCGTTCAGGTAGTGGCCGCCGAGCGTGGGGACGGCCGGGTTGACCGAGGCGGACACGTGGATCATGCCCGGCACGTCCAGCTCGGTCATCTTCTCGTACAGCGGGTACCAGTACTGGTCGGTCACCGGCGGGGAGGTCCAGTAGCCGCCGGACGGGTCCGGGTTCACGTTGATGCCGACGAACCCGAGCTCGGTCACGCACCGCTGGAGCTCGGCCACGCTGTCATCCAGTGTCCCGCCCGGTGTCTGGGGCAGCTGGCCCGCTCCCGCGAAGCGGCCCGGGAACAACGTGGTCACCCGGTGGATCAGGTCGTTGCAGGCCCGGGCCCAGGCCCGGGCGGTGGCCGGGTCGGTGACGTGATGCTCCATCCGGGATGCCTGGGGCGAGAAGATGGCCAGGTCGGTACCGCGCTCGCGCAGCAGCCGAAGCTGGTTGGCCTCGACGCTCGCCCGGAGCTGGTCGTCGCTGATGGCGCCGGCTTCCGGCATCGGCGGCGGGGCTCCCGTCCCGCGCGCCAGCTCGTCCAGCCGGCTCAGCTGAGCCTGGCGGAACGCCCCGTGCGGCGCGGGTGCGGTGGTGAAGTGCCCGTGGCAGTCGATGATCATCGGCTCAGCCGGCGGGCGCGTCGTCGATGTAGCGCAGGCCCAGCCCGGCCAGGCGGTCCCGCATGAGGTTCACGTCCAGGCTCAGCTCCCCGGCGGCGTAGCGCTGGCGGGCCACGGACTCCTTACCGGCCCGGGCCCGGGCCACCTCCAGGACGGTGGCCGCGTTCGCGCGCGGCACCACCGCCACCCCGTCGTCGTCGGCCACGATCACATCCCCCGGCGTGACCAGCTGACCCGCGCAGACGACCGGCACGTTGACATCCCCCAGGGTGGCCTTGACGGTGCCTGTGGCCGAAACCGCCCGCGACCAGACCGGGAACCGCATCCCGGTCAGCTCCCGTACGTCCCGGCAGCCGGCCTCGATGACCAGCCCGCGCACGCCGCGGGCCTGCAGCGCCGTGGCCAGCAGCTCGCCGAAGTACCCGTCGTCGCAGCGGGAGGTGGGCGCGACGACCAGCACGTCGCCGCCGCGGCACTGCTCGACGGCCACGTGGATCATCCAGTTGTCGCCGGGCGGGACGCTGACCGTGACCGCGGTACCGGATATCCGCGCTCCCGGGTAGATCGGGCTGAGGTACGGCGCGAGCAGCCCGGTCCGGCCCTGCGCCTCGTGCGTGGTGGCCACCCCCAGCTCGGCGAACGCGCCGGCCAGCCCGGCTTCGGTGCGGCGGATGTTGCGGACGACGACGGCCATGTTGTGTCTCAGTCCTCCCACGGCACCAGCGAGGCGTGACCATCATCTTCGCCCACCCCCGCCGCCGGCCCCCGCCGCCGGCCGGCTGGACCAGATGGCCGCGCTCGAACAGGGAAGACACTAATGTGCCCATCATGACAACGCCTGTTACCGTCACCGTGACCGGCGCGGCCGGCCAGATCGGCTACGCCCTGCTGTTCCGCGTCGCCTCCGGG
>DASWVA010000437.1:0-5237 GCA_036401415.1 Streptosporangiaceae bacterium | reverse complement strand
GGGGCGCCGACAACCAGCGGGCCCGCCGGTACGTGGCCAAGTACACGATCTGCCCAGCCGTCGCGCACGGCCTGGACGAGCAGATCGGGTCGGTGGAGCCGGGCAAGCTGGCCGACCTGGTGCTGTGGCAGCCGGCCTTCTTCGGCGTCCGGCCGCACGCCGTGCTCAAGGGCGGCTTCGTGGCCTGGGCGGCGATGGGTGACGCGAACGCCTCGATCCCCACGCCCCAGCCGATGCTGCCCCGCCCGATGTGGGGCGCGGCCCCGCGCGTGGCCCGGTCGACGTCGCTGTCGTTCGTGTCCGGGCTGGCGCTGGAGAACGGCCTGGCCGAACGGCTGGAGCTGGACCGGCGGCTGGTTCCGGTGGCCGACGTGTCCGGCCGGGGCAAGGCCTCCATGGTCAACAACGACGCGCTGCCCGAGATCACCGTGGAGCCGGACACCTTCACCGTGCGGATCGACGGGGAGATAGTGGAGGGTGCACCGGCCAGCGAACTTCCGATGGCCCAGCGGTACTTCCTGTTCTGAGGTTCTCATGCCCCCTTCCGATGACCCGCCCGAACGCCAGCCGGACCAGCACAAACCGGATAGGCGTAAGCCGGATTGGCGCGCGCCGGACACGGGCCGTGGCCCGGAGGTCGGGGAAGGCCCCGACTTCGGCCGCGGGCCCGAGGTGGGCGAGCGCCCGGACACCGGCCGCGGGCCCGATACCGGCCGTGGCCCGGACACCGGCCAGCGCCCCGAGGTGGGAACCAGGCCGGAGGTCGGGGAGAGTCCCGAGTTCGGCCGCGGGCCCGAGGTGGGCGAGCGCCCGGACACCGGGAAGGGCCCCGAGTTCGGCCGCGGCCCGGACACCGGCAAGGGCCCCAAGTTCGGCAAGGGCCCGGACACGAGCCGCATCGAGGAGGACCGGGCCAGCCCAGGCGCAGTGTCACTGGGCGGCTGCGCCGCGGTGTCACTGGGCGGCGCCGCCGCGGTGGTGCTGATGCTGGCCGACGCACGGTTCCCGGCCGGGGGCCACGCACACTCCGGCGGCCTCGAGGGCGCGGTGACGGCGGGGACCGTGCATGACGTGGAGTCGCTGGAGCTGTTCCTGCGCGGGCGGCTGGTCACGACGGGCGTGGTGGCCGCCGGACTGGCCGCGGCGGCCTGCGCCGGCGCGACTGACGGGGCCGGAGACGAGGCCGGGGCCGGGGCCGGAGACGAGGCCGGGGCCGGGCTGGCCGCGGAAGCGGACGCCCGCACTCCCTCCCCCGCGCAGCGGGACGCCTCCCGCCGTCAGGGCCGCGCCCTGCTGCGGGCCGCCCGGGCGGCCTGGCCGTCGCCGGCCCTGGACGCGCTGGCCGGCCGGGCCCCGCACCACGCCGTCGTGCTCGGCACCACGGCGGCGGCGGCGGGCTGCACCCCGGGCGAAGCGGCCCTGATCGCCGCCTACCTGACCGTGACCGGCCCGGCCAGCGCGGCGGTCCGGCTACTGGCCCTGGACCCGATCGGGGTCAGCGCGGCCATCGCCCGCCTGGCCGAGGCGATCAGCGCCGCCGCCGCCCGCGGCGCGGCCGGCGACCTGCCCTACCCCTGCGCGCCCGCACTCGACCTTTACGCCGAGGCCCACGCACGAGCGGAGGTGCGTCTGTTTGCATCCTGAACCCCCGGACCACACCCACCCCCACGGTGCTGACCCGCACGCGGCCCCGCCGCCGGGGGGCCGGGCGCTGCGGATCGGCGTCGGCGGCCCGGTTGGCAGCGGCAAGACGGCGCTGGTGGCCGCGCTGTGCCGGGCGCTGGGCGGTGACGTCCGGCTGGCGGTGGTGACGAACGACATCTACACCACCGAGGACGCCGACTTCCTGCGCCGGGCCGGGGTACTGGACCCGGCCCGGATCCAGGCCGTGCAGACCGGGTGCTGCCCGCACACCGCCATCCGGGACGACATCGCGGCCAACCTGGATGCGGTCGAAGACCTGGAGGCGGCGTTCGGCCCGCTGGATCTGGTCCTGGTCGAGAGCGGCGGCGACAACCTGACCGCGACGTTCAGCCACGGACTGGTCGACCGGCAGATCTTCGTGCTCGACGTGTCCGGCGGGGACAAGGTGCCCCGCAAGGGCGGCCCCGGGGTCACCACCTCGGACCTGCTGCTGATCAACAAGACCGACCTGGCCCCGCTGGTCGGGGCGAGCCTGGAGGTGATGGACCGGGACGCCGCCGCGGTGCGCCAGGGGCGCCCGGTGATCTTCAGCTCGCTGCGGGAGGATCCGCGGGCCGGCGCGGTCACGGCCTGGGTCCGGGACGCCCTGGCCGGGCGGGCCACGGCGCCGTCTTGAAGGCGCGGGCCGAGCTGGTCGCCGAGCCCGGGCCCGGCGGCACCGTCCGGCTGCCGGTCCTGTGGTCCCAGGCCCCGCTGATCCTGCGCCGCACCGCGGACGCGGTGTACCTGGTCAGCGGGGCGGCCGGCCCGCTGGGCGGGGACACCCTGGAGCTGGTCATCGACGTCCGGGCGGGGGCCACCCTGCGGCTGCGTACGGTAGCGGCGGCGGTGGCGCTGCCCGGCCGTTCCGGTCAGGAGTCCCGGTTCACGGTCACGGCCACGGTCGGGGCCGGCGCCCGCCTGGAGTACCTGCCGGAGGCCACCGTGGCCGCCGACGGCGCCCGGCACCGCACGCAGGTGTCGGTCCGGCTGGCGGCGGACGCCACCCTGGTGCTGCGCGACGAGGTGCTGCTCGGCCGGCACGGCGAGCGGGGCGGGGCCTGCTGCACCCGGCTCGCGGTCGACCGGGACAGTGCCGCGGGCTGGCGCCCGCTGCTGCGGCACGAACTGGACATCAGCGGCACGGACGCGCCCGGCTCCGGGCCGGCCGTGCTGGCCGGCCACCGCGCCGCGGGCACCCTGCTGACCGTTGATCCCGGTGCGGCCGGTGACAGGGATGGCCCGGCTGGCGGGGCGGTGGGACCCTGGGTGGCGGTGATGCCGCTGGCCGGGCCGGGGGTGCTGGTCACCGCGCTGGCCCATGACACCAGGACGCTGCGCCACCGGCTGGGGCTGCTCAGTACGAGGCGGGGGCCGGCCAGCGGGCCGCCAGTTCCGCGGTGAGGGCGGGCCAGGCCACCGGATCGTGCCCGGGCACGATCCGGTAACCGCGGCCGGCCGCGAGGGCCTTGAGTTTGCGGATGGCCGCCACCGTGACCTCGGGCCCGACGTCGACGAAGCCGCCGACGGCCAGTTCCTGGTCGAGGTTCACGGTCAGGTCGGCGGCGTCGAAGGCGAACACGATGCCGCCGCCGCCGACCGAGTCGTCCAGGTCGACGATGAAGCTCTGGTGGCCGGGAGTGTGCCCGGCGGTGAGCACCGCCGTCACCCCGGGCGCGATCTCGGTGTCACCGTCGGCCTGGCGCCAGTCCAGGCGCGGGTCGTCGTAGTCGATACGGAAGATGCCGTTGTCCTCCGGGTGGCTGCCCCCGGGGTCCGGGCTGCCGTTCAGGCCGTAGGCCAGCTCGCGCCGCTGGACGTGCACGGGGACCCGGCCCGCGAACAGCTTGAGCGCCCCCGCGTGGTCGTTGTGCAGGTGGCTCACGGCCACGGCGTGCACGCCGGCCAGGTCCACCCCCACCGCGGCCAGCGCCTCTTCGAGCGGTTCACCCGGGCCGGGCAGCACCGGCTGGACCAGCGGGTCACCGTGAAAACGGCGGCGCAGCGCGGGGTCGGTGATCAGCGCGGTGTTGTACCCGGTGTCCAGCAGCAGCCAGCCGCCGTCGCACAGCAGCAGCACGCCGGGCACCGGCTCGCGGAGCATTTCCCCGGAGGTGTCGCCGTAGATCGACACGCTGAGCTCCAGGTCGGCCCAGCCCAGGGTCAACGGGATGATTCGCCGTACTCCGCCCATCGGGCCCTCCTTGTCATTCCCCTGGTAGATGATGGTGACATGGATCTTCCGGTGAACCCGCCGATCGCGCCGATGCTGGCCAAGTCGGTGGCCGAGATACCCGAGGGGCCGTTCAGCTTCGAGCCCAAATGGGACGGTTTCCGCGCGATCATCTTCCGCGACGGGGACGAGGTGGAGATCGGCAGCCGGAACGAGCGGCCGATGACCCGGTACTTTCCGGAGCTGGTGGCCGCGATCAAGGCCGAGCTGCCGCCCAGATGCGTGATCGACGGGGAGATCGTGATCCCGGACGGCGAGGGGCGGCGGCTGGACTTCGAGGCGCTGCTGCAGCGCATCCACCCGGCGCAGACCCGGATCAGCCTGCTGGCCGGGCAGACCCCGGCCCATCTGGTGGCGTTCGACGCGCTGGCCGTGGGCCAGCAGAACCTGACCGGGCAGCCTTTCTCGGCCCGCCGCGAAGCACTGGAGCGGGCGCTGGCCGGGGCCGGGACGTCGGTGCACCTGACCCCGGCCACCACCGACCAGGCCACGGCCCGGGACTGGTTCAGCCAGTTCGAGGGGGCGGGCCTGGACGGCGTGGTGGCCAAGCGGCTCGACGGGGTGTACGTCGAGGACAAGCGGGTCATGTTCAAGATCAAGCACGAACGCACCGCGGACTGCGTGGTGGCCGGCTACCGGCCGCACAAGAGCGGCCCGGACGCGGTCGGCTCGCTGCTGCTCGGCCTGTACGCCGCGGACGGCAACCTGGCCAGCGTGGGCGTCATCGGGGCGTTCCCGATGGAGCGCCGGCGGGAGCTGATGAAGGAGCTGGAGCCCTGGGTGACCAGCTTCGACGAGCACCCGTGGAACTGGCAGCGGCAGGAGGAGGGCCAGCGGACCCCGCGCAAGGCGGAGACCAGCCGGTGGAACTCGGGCAAGGACCTGTCGTTCGTGCCGTTGCGGCCGGAGCGGGTGGTCGAGGTCCGCTACGACCACATGGAGGGCGTGCGCTTCCGCCACACCGCGCAGTTCGCCCGGTGGCGGCCGGACCGGGACCCCCAGTCGTGCACGTACGCGCAACTGGAGGAACCGGTCAACTTCGACCTCGGGCAGATCCTGGCCAGCTGACCAGGCCAGCTGATCGGGCTCAGCTGACGTCGACCCAGTCCAGGGTGCGCTGGACGGCCTTCTTCCAGCCCGCGTAGCCGGCCTCGCGCTGGTCCTCGGACCACTGCGGCTCCCAGCGCTTGGACTCATTCCAGTTGACCTTGAGCTCCTCGGTGTCGCTCCAGAACCCGGTGGCCAGCCCGGCGGCGTAGGCGGCGCCGAGCGCGGTGGTCTCCGCGACCACCGGACGGCTGACCGGTACGCCGAGGATGTC
>DASWVA010000436.1:0-6541 GCA_036401415.1 Streptosporangiaceae bacterium | reverse complement strand
CAGCAGGCTGGAGGCGTAGCCCCGGATGGCGGTCAGCGGGGTGCGCAGTTCATGGCTGAGCCGGGAAAGGAAGTCCCGCTGCAGCTCACCGGACCGGCGCAGGGCCGAGGCCTCCTGATGGGCCAGCCCCGCCTCCTCACGGTCCAGGGCCAGCCGCAGTGAGTGCGCGGCGTCCTCCATCAGCGCGATCTCTTCCTGCGCCGCCTTGACGCTGGGCTGTTTCCAGCTGGCGGCCAGCACGGACGGCCCGCCGGCGGCGGTGAACGGGACCAGCCGCACCCGCCGCCCCTGGCCGCTGGTGAGCTGGCGCGGCGTCCCGCCCGGGTCCGGCTCGGCCAGGGTACGGTCCGCGGCGTCGCGCAGCGCGGGCGAAGCCTCCGCGGGGTCACTCCCGGCAGGCCCGGCGAAGGCCCGCCACCGCGGGCCGTCGCCGTCCGGCCGGGTGAGCAGCGCGACCTCGTCCGCCTGCAGGCCGTGCCGCAGCGCCTGGGCCGCGATGACCAGGCCCTCGGCCACCTGGGCCGGGCCGGCCAGGTTCTCCAGCATCTCCCGGATCGTCTCCAGCACCCGGTTGCGCGCGGTCGCCTGCTCCAGCAGCCGGTCCCGCTCGATGGCGCTGGCCGCATACCCGGCGTACAGCGTGACCAGCTGCAGCTCGTGCCCGTGCGGCATACCCGCCTCCGGCCGGAAGACGGTGATGATGCCGCTCAGCCCACCCGGGCCGGCCACCGGCACCGACCAGGAACTGGCCACCCCGGCCAGGCTGGCCAGGTCGCTGAACCCGGACCAGGCGGCACTGGAGCGGATGTCCGCCTCGATGACCGGCTTCTGGGTGGCGGCGGCCAGGCCGGCCGGCCCACCGTCGGCGCCGAACGGCAGCTGCGCCCACGGATCCAGCTCCCCGGGCGCGAACCCGAGTGTCGCGGCGCAGATCAGCCTGCGATCCGGGTCCGCCTGCGCTCCCGGATCGGGAACCAGGTGAATACACAGCTGCTCGGTGCCGAGCGCCGCGCCGAGGCCGGACATGATCAGGGACAGGCTGGACGAGGGGTCGGCCGACACGAGCCGGTCGGCGAGCCCGTGCAGCCGGGTGAGCTGACGGCGGGCGGTGGAGTCCACGGGCTGGCCGGAGATCAGCGCCACCACGTCGTCCGGATGGGCGCTGGCCGGGTCCAGGTCGGCGACGATGCGGCCCTGGCGCAGCACCACGATGCGGTCGGCCAGCCGGAACATCTGGTCGATGTCGTGGCAGGCCAGCAGGATCGTGGTGCCCTTCGCGCGCAGGCCCGCGATGAGCTCCTCGACCTGGGCCGACTCCGCCACGCCGAGCGAGGCGGTGGGCTCGTCCAGGGCCAGCAGCCGGGGGTTGCGGCCCATGGCCCGCGCCACCGCCACCAGCTGGCGCTGGCCGCCGGACAGCGCGCCGACCCGCCGGGTGGTGTCCCGCAACGGGATACCCAGGCTGTCCAGCAGGGACGCTGCGGTCCGGTGGAACCGGCTGTCAGAGAACATCATCCGGCGCGACTCCCGGCCGAGCAGCACGTTCGCCGCGATGTCGAGGTTCTCGCACAGCGCCAGGTCCTGCCAGACCACGGCCACACCCTGCCGGGCCGCGGCGGCCGGATCGGGAGCGATCCGGTGACCGGAGACGTACACCTCGCCCTGGCTGGGCATGATGTCCCCGGCGATACAGCGCACCAGGGTGGTCTTGCCCGCGCCGTTCTCCCCGGCCAGGGCGATGAGCTCGCCGGGGCGGACGGCCAGGCTCACGCCGTCCAGGGCCCGGACCGAGCCGAACCGGACACTGAGACCGGACACGGACAGCAGCGGGGTCACCGCGGGCGGGGTCAACTCGGGAGCTGCGACCATGCACACATTGTGTGGCCTGGGCGGCCACCCCGCCAATTTCGGGTCAATCCCGGATCAGCCGATGGCCTTGACCGCGGCCTCCACGTCGCCGTAGGTGGCGAACACCTGGTCCAGCCCGATGACCCGGAAAACCCGGGTCAGATCGGGGTTCAGGCCGACCAGGGCCAGGGGCCGGCCCGCGTCCCGGGCCCGGCGGTAGGCCGTGACCAGCACGCTGACGCCGGTGGAGTCGCAGTAGGTCAGGCCGGACAGGTCGATGATCACGCCAGCGGCCTGGTCCAGGGGCACCTCGTCGAGGGCGACGCGCAGCCGGCCCGCCGTGTGGTAGTCCAGGTCCCCGGCCACGGTGAGCAGGCCCGGGCCGGACGGATGCCGGCCAATGGTGACCACGAGATCCCGATCAGCTTGGGGCACCGGGCCTCCTGAGCGCTATCGTTTCGTCAAGGGCCGGGCCCAGGAAACCTTGCCTCACACGAACACGGTACCCGGGCGGGGGATTCCGCGCCCGGACGGGGAGCGGGCCGGCGCGATGGACGACACGGGACGCGCCGGGCCCGCTCGGCAGGAGCCCGGCGGCGAGCCTTTTCCCGGTCAGGGCGAGATGGTCCTCATCGGCGAGCGGTGGCTGGCCGCGCTGCAGGACCTGAGCGCCCTGGCCGGCCGGGCCCGCAGCGCCGCGGACGCGAGCCGGCTGGTCAGCCGCGCCCTGGCCGGAGCGGCCCGGGACATCCCGTTCGCCGCCGTCTACCTGCGCGACCCCGGCACCGGCGAGGCGGTGCTGACGGCGAGTACCGGGCCCGGAGCGGCTCCCGGACCGCTCGCCTCCGGACCCGGGGACTGGCCCGTCGGGCAGGTGCTGCGCACCGGCCAGCCGGTCACGGTGACCGACGTCGCCCACCGGTTCGGGGACCTGCCGTCCGGCGGCGGGGAGACCTCGCCGGCCCAGGCTATGGTGCTGCCCCTGCACGGTGAGGTGGGCGCCCCGCCGGTGGGGGTGATGGTGCTGGCGGCCAGCGCCGGGCGCGCCCTGGACGAGGCGTACCGGTCGTTCCTCGGCCTGGTCGCCCAGCAGACCGCGGCGCTCGTCAACGGGGCCGTGGCCTACCAGGTCCAGCAGCGGCGGGCCGAAGAGCTCATCGAGCTGGACCGGGCCAGGACCACCTTCTTTTCCAACATCAGCCATGAGTTCCGCACCCCGCTCACGCTGATCATGGGGCCACTGGAAGAACTCCGGGCCCGTCTGGCGGCGCAGGACCAGACCGTGCGCCAGGAACTGGACGTCATGCACCGCAACGGCCTGCGGCTGGGCAAGCTGGTCAACACGCTGCTCGACTTCTCCCGCATCGAGGCCGGCCGGACGCAGGCCCGCTACGAGCCGGTCGAGCTGGCCGCGTTCACCGCCGACCTGGCCAGCGTCTTCCGCTCGGCCGTGGAGCGGGCCGGGCTGGCCTACCAGGTGGACTGCCCCAGGCTGCCCCAGCCGGTCTACGTCGACCAGGAGATGTGGGAGAAGGTCGTCCTCAACCTGCTCAGCAACGCGCTGAAATTCACCTTCGAGGGCTCCATCAGCGTCACGCTCCGGCCAGACGGTGACCACGCGCTGCTGCGGGTCACCGACACCGGGGTCGGGGTGGCCGCCGAAGAGATGCCGCGCCTGTTCGAGCGGTTCCACCAGATTCCGCACGCGCGGTCGCGGTCCAACGAGGGCAGTGGTATCGGGCTGGCCCTGGTGCGGGAGCTGGTCGACCTGCATGGCGGCACGATCAGCGCCGAGAGCACCGAGGGCACCGGCACCCGGTTCACGATCCGGCTGCCGTTCGGGCGGGACCACCTGCCCGCGGACCATGTGGCCGACGCGGCCGCCCCCAGCGTGGTGTCGGCGCTGGCCGATCCGTTCCTGGAAGAGGCGCAGCGCTGGCTGCCCGAGGGCGGGAGGTCCCCGGGCGCGCTGCCCGCCGTGGCGCCGGAACCGGCCGTGGCGTGGGCGGGCACCGGCGGGCCGGCCCGGGTGCTGCTGGCCGACGACAACGCGGACATGCGCGAGTACCTGCAGCGGCTGCTGCAGGTACGGTACGAGGTCACGACGGTGGCGGACGGGCTCACCGCGCTGGACAGCGTGCGGGCCGACGCCCCGGACCTGGTGATCAGCGACGTGATGATGCCCGGCCTGGACGGCCTGGCCCTGGTGGCGGCGCTGCGGTGCGACCCGCGGACCGCCGATGTGCCGGTGCTGCTGCTGTCGGCCCGGGCCGGCCAGGAGGCCGCGATCGAGGGCCTGGAGGCCGGGGCGGACGACTACCTGGTCAAGCCGTTCCTGGCCGCGGAACTGCTGGCCCGGGTCCGGGCCAACGTCGAACTGTCCCGGCTGCGGACCCATCATGCCCGGTGGCGGGCGGCCCTGATCGACTCGCTGCACGAGGCGTTCTTCCTGTGCGACAAGAACGGCGCGGTGACCGAGATCAACGCGGCCTTCACCGACATTCTCGGGTACGGGCCGGAAGGCCTGCCGTACCCGGCCGAGCACGCCTGGTGGCCGCGGCCGGACACCGACCCGGAGGCCTACCGGCAGGTCAGTCAGGCCTTCGGGAACCTGATGGAGCAGAGCCGGGGCAGCTTCATCGCGCCGGTCACCCACAAGGACGGGCACCGGCTGTGGGTGGCGGCCAGCTTCAGCCAGGTCCAGGAACCGGACACCGGCGCCCGGGTCGTGGTCGGCACCCTGCGGGACGTCACCGCCGAGCACTACGCCGGGCAGCGCGAGGCGGCGCTGGCGGCCATGGGCATGCTGCTGTCCCAGGCGACGAACCTGCCGCAGGCCCTCCAGGGCGCGCTGCACGAACTGCGGCGGCTCTGGCACGCGCGCCGCGCCCTCGCCGTGACCTGGGACGGCGGCGACGAGCCGGCGCTGGTGTCCACCGGCCCGGAGACCGGGTGGGATCAGTTGCCGGTCCCGCTCCGCGAGGCCATCAGCGCCCTGCGGCAGCGGCCGGTGCTCACCCCGGCCGGATCCGGCGATGGCGGACCGTCGGCCGGGTCCGGCGGCGGCGGACCGTCGGCCGGGATCACGGTCGGGCATCCGCGGGGTCTGCTGGCGATCTGGATCGAGCTGGATCCGGGGCGCCCGTTCGGCGCCGAGGACCGGGCGCTGCTGGCCCTGCTGTGCGGATACCTGGGGCAGGCCCTGCACCGCGTCCACCAGAGCGACCAGCAGCGGCAGACGGCCCTGGCCCTGCAGCGCGCGATCCTCGGCCCGGCCCGGCTGCCGGCTGGTTTCGCGGCCCGGTACCAGCCCGCCAGCCGCCCGCTGGAAGTCGGCGGTGACTGGTTCGACATCGTCGAACTGCCCGACGGCCGGACCGGCATCGTGGTCGGTGACTGCGTGGGGCACGGGCTCGAGGCGGCCACCGTGATGGGCCAGCTCCGCAGCGCCTGCCGGGCTCTGCTGCTCCAGGACGCGAGTGCGGCGCAGACGCTGACCGCCATGGACCGGTTCGCGGCCCTGATCCCCGACGCGATCTGCAGCACGGTGTTCTGCGGCATCCTCGACCCGGGCGCGGGCCGGATGGCCTACAGCAGCGCGGGCCACCCGCCCGGGATCCTGGCCCGGCCGGACGGCCGGATCGAGCTGCTCGACGGCGGCCGGTCGTTCCCGCTCGCGGTCCGGCCCGGCATCGTGCGGGCTGAGGCCAGCTGCGCGGTGCCGCCCCGGGCCACGCTGCTGCTGTACACCGATGGCTTGGTGGAGCGGCGCCGCCAATCAATCAACGCGGGTATCGCCCGGGCCGGGACGGCCCTGCTCGACGGGGGCTCGGCCGGGGTGGAGGAGCTGGCCGGCGAGCTGATGACCACCCTGGCCCCGCAGGGCGGGTACGAAGATGACGTGGCGTTCGTCGTGTACCGCCACCCCGCCCCGCTGGACCTGAGCTTCCCGGCCGATTCGGCTCAGCTCGCGCCGGTCCGCGCCACCTTGCGGGACTGGCTGAGCCGGTGCGGCCTCAGCCACCGGACCGCCCAGGACGTGCTGGTCGCGGCGGGCGAAGCCTGCGCCAACGCGATCGAGCACGGCCACCGCCACGCCCCCGGGGCGCAGGTCCGGCTGTGGGCCGCCACCACCGTCAGCCAGTTGCGGCTGACCGTGACCGACTCCGGCCGGTGGGAGGCCTCCCGGCCGGACCGGGACCCGCCCCGGGGTCACGGGATCCCCTTGATGCGGGCGCTCATGCAGCACGTCAGCATCGAGCCGGGCCCGGCCGGCACGACCGTTGAGATGCGGGTCGACATCGCGTCGTGAGAACGGATCAGTGGGACTCGCGCGTGACCTCGTCGCCGCTGGCCCCGCGCAGGAAGTCCAGGTCGGCCCCGTCCTCCGCGCCCTGCACGCTGTTGACGTAGAGCAGCTCCCAGCCCCGGCGCGGTTTGGCCACCGCCTCCGCCATGGCCTTCGCCACCGGCCGCTCCCGCAGTTCGTCCTCGCTCAGCTCGACGTCGACCCGGCGCCCGGGCACGTCGAGCACGATCCAGTCCCCGGTCTGGATCCTGCTCAGCGGGCCGCCGGCCGCGCCCTCAGGCGAGACGTGCAGGACCACGGTCCCGTAGGCGGTGCCGCTCATCCGCCCGTCGCAGATGCGGACCATGTCCCGGACGCCCTTCCGCAGCAGCTTGGCCGGCAGCG
>DASWVA010000435.1:0-3016 GCA_036401415.1 Streptosporangiaceae bacterium | reverse complement strand
CCCCGTCCGCGAGCGCTGCGGCCACGGCGTCCGCCACGCCGAGCATGGCGGCCAGCCCGTCGGCCTCGGCCACCGCGCCGGCGGCGGCGGCAGTAGCAGCCGCCAACGTCAGCTGCGACATCATCGTGCCGGCCAACCCGCTGAGCGCCGCGGGCCTGTCGACCCCCTACCAGCTGACCGGACCCAACGGCATGACGCCGCAGCAGTCCGGCTGCACCATGGCCAACTTCGCCGCCCTGGGCGCGTTCGTCCAGGCCACGATCCTCGACCCGGCCACCGGCAAGCTGTCGGTTTACGAGCCGCTGGTCATCACCCAGGGCACCCAGCCCGCGGCCCAGCCGGTCGTGCCGGCCCTGCCGGCGGGCGCGGTGGTCACGGTCGACTTCGGGTTCAACGGCACCAACCTGACCCTGGTCGGCGCCAACCAGAACGCCCTGAACCAGGGCCGCTGCGTCAACGGGCTGAACGGCTCGATCTTCGGGCAGGTGGCCTTCTGCAACGGCACGCACTTCTTCCGGGCGGTCAACCGGGCCGAGGCCGCGGGGACACTGACCGTCCCCGCCCTGGGCGCGTCGGCCAAGACCGGCACGCCCTGCCTGGATACCCGGTCGTTCGAGATGATCGACCAGGATCAGAGCGACAACGTGACCTCCACGTACCTGCTCAACGGCAACGGGCAGACCGCGCAGGACAACGCGGCCAACCTGGCTGCGGTGGCCGGCGGGACACCGATCAACAACGGCAGTGACAACCTGCTGCTGGACGCCTTCCTGGACCCGATCATGGGCTGCGCGCCGATGGAGGCGCCGGACCTGACCAACCCGGGCATGATGGGCACCTCGCAGGCGCTCGACGAGATCATGGCCGCCAAGGACGCGGCCGCGCCGGTCGCCCTGGTCCCGGAAAACGATGAGATGGTCCTGGTCAACAACGCGGCCAGCACCACCAAGACCAACCTGTACCGCAGCAACGTCGGCCAGGCGCCGGTCAGCGCGGCCAACGACGCGGCGGACAGCCCCGCCAACTACTGCCAGAACATGGTCAACGTGCAGGCACCGTTCCTGGCCAAGAACCAGGCGCTGCTGACCGGCGGCCCGACCCCGGTCCCCGGCACCGGCAACAACCTGTTCACGTTCATGGCCAACCGGCTGAACATGTCGTTCACCAACCTCGGCTGCAAGAACTTCGGGCTCACGAACCCGGTGACGGTGACCCTGGACGGCAACGGCGCGGCCATCGCGGCCACCCTCACCACTACGCAGCAGAAGGCCACCGCCGCGGGCGCCACCGCTGGCGGCGGCAACGGAACCCGGCCGGCACCGCCCGCCGGAGGCCGCAATGGCCGTCCGCACCACCGGTTCATGAACCCCTCAGGGGCCTAGAGCCCGGGGTCGCGGCCGGGCAGACCGGCTCACCGCAGCCCGCGGTGGTGCTGTTCAACCACGGTGGTAGTTCCCGGACAACCGGCCGTCCGCTGGGTCAGACCCGGCGGGCGGCCGGTTAGCTTTCCCGGGCGCATCCTGCTTCCCGGCACCGGGCCACAGGCGAGCTGCCGCCCCGGGCCAGTCAGATCAGGTCAGGGCGGCGGGGCGGCGGGCGCTGAAGCGCATGACCGTGCCGGCCAGGGCCGTGCTGGTCCTCAGGTCGGTCAGGCCCAGGCGGCCCAGGGCGGTGCGCAGCTGGTCCGGGCGCAGCAGCGTGGTGCCATCGCGCTCACCGACCCGGGCCAGGCGGGCCGGGGGCGTGTTGGCCAGGTCGTAGCCGACCAGTTTGCCGCCCGGGCGGAGCACCCGGACGGCTTCGGCCAGGGCCAGGTCCCACTCGATCACGTGGTGCAGCATGGCGGCCGACAGCACGAGGTCGAACCGGCCGTCGGAAAACGGCAGCGCACTGGCGTCGGCGCGCTGGACGCTGGCCCGCTTGCCGAAGCTGGACAGGACCTGCTCGGCCATGCCGACCAGCTCCGCGTCGGTGTCGGTGGCCACCATCGTGAACCGCGGGTAGGACGCGAGCAGCTGGGCGGTCAGGGTCCCGACGCCGGCGCCGATCTCGAGGCCCTCCCCCGACGGCTCCACACCCCGCAGGACCCAGGGCAGGATGATCCGCCGCGCCGCCAGCCGGTAGGGCAGGCTGGTCAAGGTCGCCTTGGCGCTGGGCGGCATCTCGGGCATGAAGCCAGCTTGCCATGCCGGCCCGGGTGCCGGGTGCGGGGACGCGGGCGGCCCTCTGCTGACGGCAGATTTTCTTGGGCCCGGGCCGGGACACCCGCCACGGTGGGCTGGGACCTCAAATACTGCTCCACTCCCGTGACCCCCCAGGAAGGCGGACCTCCGTGACCACTGCCCAAGCTGACCCCCCGCTGGCCGGCCCGCTCGACGAGCAACTGACCGCCCGGCTGCTGCAGCAGCGCATCATCGTGCTCGGCGCCGAGGTGGACGACCGGATCGCCAACCGGTTGTGCGCGCAGTTGCTGCTGCTGTCGGCCGAGGACCCGCGGCGCGACATCAGCCTGTACATCAACTCCCCGGGCGGCTCGGTCAGCGCGGGGCTGGCCATCTACGACACTATGCGGCTGATCCCCAACGACGTCAGCACGCTGGCCATGGGGCTGGCCGCCAGCATGGGGCAGTTCCTGCTGTGCGCGGGCACGCCCGGCAAGCGGTTCAGCCTGCCGCACGCCCAGGTGCTGATGCACCAGGGCTCGGCCGGGTTCGGGGGCACCGCCGCCGACATCGAGATCTACGCCGGCCAGCTGGAGCGGACCGGCCGGACCATGGTCTCTCTGATCGCCCGGCACACCGGGCGGCCGGTGGCCCAGGTTGAGCAGGACAGCCTGCGGGACCGGTGGTTCGACGCCGGGGAGGCCCTGGCGTACGGGCTGATCGACCACATCGTGGAAAACGTCAGCGACGTCCGCCCGGCCATGTCCGGCGCGGCGGCAGGAGTGTGAAGGTGATGGGGCAGTACACCATTCCGACCGTGGTGGAGAAGACGGCGAACACCGAGCGGGCCTACG
>DASWVA010000434.1:0-5158 GCA_036401415.1 Streptosporangiaceae bacterium | reverse complement strand
TTCTTGGCCCGCCGGGTGAACGGGACACGGCCGCGCACCGGGCCGGTCTGGTTAGCGGGGCCGGTGCGGCCGCGGGCCCGCCGGCGGCGGCCGAGCAGGTGACGGCGCTGCGGGCGGTTCAGCGCGGCCCGGGTCAGCGCGCCCGGCCCGAACGAGGCCTCGATCCGGGTCCGCACCTCGTCCAGGTCGATCCCGATCGAGGCCAGCGCGTCACGGTCCAGGCCGCCGAACATACGGGTGGCCGGCCCCTCGTCGGCCGTCCGGGTCAGCCGGAGCAGTGCGGCCTGAACCTTCTCCGGGGTGAGCCCATGGTCGCGCAGCAGGGCGCTGGCCGGGTCGTCGACCGCGACCACGCCCAGCAGCAGGTGCTCGGTCCCGATGAACGGATGCCCCAGGTTGCGGGAGTACTGCTGGGCCTGTATGACGGCCTCACGGGCGGGGTCGGTGAAGCGCTCGAACATCACGGCCTCCCGATCCGGCGGCCGTACTTGCGGTGCACGGTCTGCTTGGTCACGCCCAGGCGGCTGGCGATCTCCTGCCTGGACCAGCCGATCCCGCGGGCGTTCTCGACCTGGAGACCCTCCAGGCGTTCGGTCAGAACTCTCAGGGCGGCCACCGCGCGCAAACCCACTTCGGGGTCGTTGCTGGCGGCACCCTCGGCTATTTCCAGGGTCGTTTCCATGTCCGTCAGCATAAGCTGACAACCGGATTTCGTCAACATTTGCTGACGGGTCGGCGCCGGGTGAGCCAAGGGCAGACCTGGTCAATCCGGGCCGGGGCGGCTAACGTGGGTTACCAGCGATGCAGAGGTTTAGTTCTTCAGCTTGACTAACTTCTGGACCTGGTGAGCGCAGGCAGCAATGTGGCGCGACGAGACATCATTTTGGTGCGGATGCTGCGATGGCGCATTGCCGTCGCTGGCGGAGACCGGGGACGGTGTGAGTTGATCCGTAAGTTCGCGGCCGAGTTTTTTGGCACAGCGATCTTGGTGTTCTCTGCGGTGGGTGTGGCCACCTTGATGTTCGGCTTCAAGTTCGCCGGTGCCAGTGTGGCGGCGGGAGTGGTGACGACCGCTCTTGCATTCGGGCTCACGTTGCTGGCGCTGGTGTATCTGATCGGGCCAATATCTGGCTGCCACGTCAATCCGGCGGTGACCCTTGGAGCACTGCTCGCGGGCCGTATTTCTGTGGTGGAGGCGGCCGGTTACTGGGTCGCGCAGTTCGCGGGCGGAATCGCTGGCGCCCTGGTGCTGTGGGGAGCGTTCAGCACTGCGCCGTCCTACAGCAGAACCACCACGGGCCTGGGCACCGACGGCTGGGGCAGCAGTTCCCTGATCCACATCGGCGCCGGGGTCGCATTCGTCTTTGAGACGATCCTGACCGCCATCTTCGTCTTCGTGGTGCTCAGGGTGACTTCGGCAACGGGTAACCCAGCTACCGCAGCCATTGCCATCGGGCTGAGCCTGACCGTCGTGCACCTGGTCGGTATCCCGATCACCGGCACATCGGTCAATCCGGCTCGCAGTCTGGGACCGGCGCTCATTGTGGGCGGCACCGCCCTGAGCCAGGTGTGGCTGTTCATCGTGGCACCGCTGGTGGGTGGTGCACTCGCCGCCGGGCTGCACCGGGTGTTCTACCGGGAAGAGGACGCCGGGCTGGCCGCCGAAGCACAGCCAGCAGACGCCAGCTCCCAGGGGCGCACACTCTCCCGGGAATCGTCAGAGCAAATCGAAGAATCGGAAGCACGAGGTAGGCACAGCCGGTGATTTCAGTTCCGCGCCGCATCCTCACCGGCAATACCCCCAGACTCGTTCGTAGGGATCCGCAGAGGGGACCGTCATGGATCTCGGTAAGCTTGTCAATGCAGTTTCTCAAGGAGAGACGAGCGAGAACGGGGCCGTCGCCCAGTTCCTTGATATGGCAGGCTGCCAGGAAGGCTTGCTGAAACTGGTTACACAGCTCGAACACGGTGGTCTTGGCCGCAAGGTGCAATCGTGGGTCGGAATGGACGAAAACCAGCCCGCTACCGGGGCTGAGCTGGGTAACCTTCTGGGGCCGGACAAGGTAGCGGAGCTCTCCCGCCAGACGGGTAAGAGCGAGGCTCGAGTGACCGATGAGCTGGCCCAGCACCTGCCTCGTATTATTGACCGGCTAACCCCCGAAGGGCGAATACCCGGCCAGGCAGAAATCGAAGTCCTGGCGAAATGGGTCGGCGTCAGATAAACGGCGCCGGGGTTGAGGGGCGGAGTCAGGGGGCGGCGGACTGGGCGGGGGTGCCGGGGGTGGTGCCGCCGGGGAGGGTGACGCCCGCGTGGGCCCAGGGGCGGGTGAAGCCGACCACCTGCGTGTCCCCGCCCGCGGCGCTGGCGGACCCGTAGCTGGACACCCGGAGCGGGAAGCCGGTGGCGTAGGCCTCGATCATCTTGCCCCCGCCGATGACCAGGCCGACGTGGCCCGGGTCGGTGGCGGTGCCGTCGGAACCGGCGAAGAACACCAGGTCCCCGGGTTCGACCTGACTGGCGGGGACGCTCGGGCCCCAGGCGAACTGGGCCTGCGAGGTGCGCGGGATGTCGATGCCCGCGGCCTGGTAGGCCATCATCATCAGCCCGGAACAGTCGAAGGCGTCCGGTCCGGTGCCACCCCACAGGTACGGCTTGCCGATCTGCTGCTGGGCGTAGGAGATGGCTTGCGCCACCGCCTGGTTGGGCACGGTGGTGGTCGTCCCGCCGCCGACGACCGTGCCGGCCAGCTGCACGCAGGCGGCGGTGGTGGCGGACGAGCTGCCGACGGCCGCGGACACCGAGTAGCCGCCGCTGGCGTACTGGCTGGCGTCGCTCTCGACGGCCTGGACGTAGGACTCCAGGTGGTTGTAGGAGAAGATCGCGGCCGAGGCGTTGGTCAGGACGCCGTGCGCGAGCAGGTCCTTGGCCGCGCCTGCGATGGCGTCAGCCGGGTCGTACACGCTGGCGATGCCGTCGCCGTCCTCGTCGGTGGCCACCCCGTCGACCTGCTGCGACGCCGGGTGGCTGGGCGCGCCGCCCCAGGTGTTCCCGGCCAGGCCGCCGATGCCGATCTGCATCGGTCCCGCCGCGCCGAAGCCGTTCGACCCGCTGGACACCCCGCCGGCGGGATCCTGGTTACGCCCGTGGTCGCTCTCCTCCCGGCCGATCCCGGCCAGGATGACCCAGGGCACGCCGTACTGCTGGCCGACCTTCTGGTACCAGTTCAGGTAGTTGGCCGGGATGGAGTTCCTGGCCTGGCTGCTGACCTTCGACTGCAGGGCGTCCTTCTCCTGCTGAGCGCTGCCGGAGCAGCCGAACCCCCCGGTACCCGCCGAGAACAGCAGGTTCGACCCGCCGACCAGCATGGGGATGGTCAGGGCACCGATCAGGAGCAGCGCGACCGCGCCGATGACACCGATGACGACGATCTGGCTGGCGCCGGCCTCGCGGTCGCGGGCCATCACGTGTTACCTGCCGAAGCGAGCTCGATGTCGTAGACCTGCCACGAGCCGCCCGGGCCGGACACCGTGACCGCGTACTGGTTGCTGTCGGTGGTGGTTCCCTTGGTGCTGGTGAGGTTCTGGGTCCCGGTGACGACGAACGTGATGCTGGTACTGCCGAAGGTCCGGATCGAGTCGATAACGGCCGAGCCGGAGGAGACCTGCTTCTGGCCGGTCCGGTTCTGGGCCACGCCGAAGGTGGTGTAGCCGTTCTTCAGCGTCTGGCTGAGCTGGCTGGTGATCAGGCCGTTCATCGGAGCCAGGTAGGCGGCGGCGCTCTCGGTGTAGGTGAAGGTGCCGTAATCCTTCATGACCTGGGTGGTCACCGCGGCCGCCTGGGCCAGCTCCTGCTGAGTGAACGGCAGCCACTGGTAGATGTTGACGTTCCCGGACGCGGTGGGCACCGGCGCCGGGGCCGCGGACGGGGATCCGGCCGCCTGCGCCGGGGTGGACGGCGCGGACGGCGGCGAGCTGGACGCGGACGGCGGCTTGCTGCCGTGGGGGGCGGCGAGCAGGTAGATGCCGAGGCTGGCCAGCACCACCACCACGACCGCGAACACTGCTTTCTCCTGGCCTGGCGACAGGTTCATGGTCCAGCGTTATTTCTTCCGCCGGACCGGGCGGAGCCAGAACGGCAGCGGCGGGTCCGGCGCCTGCAACCCGTGGGCGCCGCTGCCCTCCCGGCGGTCCGGCGGTCCGGCCGGTGAACCGGGCGAGCCCGAACTGCCGCGAGCGCGTTCCGGGGCGGAGGCGCGTTCCGGGGCGGAGGCGCGCGGCGCGGCGCCGCTGCCCGGATCGGGCCGGCCGCCGCCGATCCAGCCGCCGGACGGGCGGATCGGGCCCGGCTGCCAGCGCGGGCGGCTGCTCGCACCCGCCCAGAGGCCGCTCCCGGCCGAACCGCCGGAGGAACCACCGGACGACCCACCGGAGAGGCCGCCCGACGAGCCCCGCGCGGGGGGCGGGCTGCCGCCATTGCTGTGGCCGTTGCTGTGCCCGTTACCTCGGCTCCGGCTGGGTGAAGGACGGCCGCCGAAGATCGAGGGCGCGGGCGGCGGGGCCGCCGACGGGGCCGGGCCAGACGAAGACGGGCCGGACGAAGACGGCCTGGACGAAGACGGGGGCGGAGCCGGACGGCTGGCCCGGGCTCCGGCTGAACCACCCGCGGGGCCGCCACTGGAGCCACCGGCCGAGGGCCACCAGGATCCACCCGAGCGCGATGCAGACGATCGGCCGGAAGTGGCGGCGGGCCGGCCGGCCGAAGCGGGCGGACCCGACGGCGCCGGGCCGGCGGGGGCGGGACCAGCGGGCGCCGGCCGTGGGGCGGACCGTGGGGCGGAACGTGAGGTGGGCGGGGCCGTGGCGGCGGGCGCGGCCGGTACCCGCAGGGTCGAGCCCGGGCGGGGCGGGGCATCGCCGCTGCGCCCGCCCATCCCGTTACCCCCGCTGCCACGCGACCAGCCGGAAGACGATCCGGCCGGGGTGGCTTCCCCGGTGCGCGGCGGGAGGTTGAGCGGCGGGGCGTCCCGGCGTCCGTGGGCCGCTTCCGGTACCGGCACGCGGCGGTTGCGGTCGGCCGCGGCCGGCCTGGCTCCAGCTTGGGCGGCGTCCGCATCGCCGGGCTCGCCGGGCTCACCGCCGGCGTGAGCGCGCAGCCGTT
>DASWVA010000433.1:0-1968 GCA_036401415.1 Streptosporangiaceae bacterium | reverse complement strand
GTCCCCGGCGCCACGTGGTGGTACGGCGAGTAGGACAGCAGCCAGCCCAGCTGCTCGGGGTCGGCGGCCGTGCCGTACTCGGTATTCCACGTCTCACCCAGGCCGAACCGCTCGTAGCGCACCATGTCCAGCAGCGGCGCTGAGCACACCACCGCGGCGTACAGGTCGGGCCGCTGGGTGAGCGCCGCCCCGACCAGCAGGCCGCCGTTGGAGCCGCCGTAGATGCCGAGCTGCTCCCGGGTGGTCCAGCCGTCGGCGATGAGCTTCTCCGCGGCCGCGTGGAAGTCGTCGAACACGTTCTGGCGCTGCCCCAGCATGCCGGCCCGGTGCCAGTCCTCGCCTTCCTCGCTGCCGCCGCGCAGCCCGGCGATGGCGTACACGCCACCTGCTTCCACCCAGGCCGAGATGGTGGGGGAGTAGCCGGGGGTCAGGCTAATCCCGAACCCACCGTACCCGTAGAGCACGGCCGGCCGGGGCCGGTCCGGGGCCGCGGCCGCGCTGATGACCAGCATCCGGACCACGGTGCCGTCGGCTGATCGGTACGCGATCTGCTGGGAGTGCACCGGCGGGGCCTGCACCGCTCCGGGTGCCCGGGCCCACACGCGGGCCTGCAGTACGCCACCAGACCCGGTCCCGGCACTGGTGTCGCAGTGCATGATCGTGGCGGGGGTGGTGCTGTCGGTGTAGGCGAACCAGGCCTCGTGGCCGCCTTCCGGCCGTTCGCTGATCCCGCCCACCGTGCCCGGCCCGGGCAGCGGCACCGAGCCCGTCCGGGTGCCGGTGGCCAGGTCGTGCACGCTGATCTCGCTGATCGCGTGCCGGGTCCACAGCGCCAGCAGCGCCGCCGGGCCGCCCGCCGCCGGGCCGTCCAGGATCGCGTATCCCTCCAGGACCGCGTCCGGGTCCGGCGGGAGCAGGTCGTGCCAGGTCTGCGGCCCGGGCTCGGCCGGGTCGGTCACCGCGAGCCGTCCCCGCGGCGCATCCAGGTCGGTGAACACGTACAGCCGCCCGTCCCGGCCCACCCGGGTGCCGGTCCGCGCATCCACGCCCTCCTGCACCGGGCGCAGCTCCGGGCTGGCCAGACCGGTGGCCGTCAGGTCGGCGATCCACAGGTCGTTCCGCGGCTCGGTGCCCCGGGCCGCGCTGATCGTCAGCCAGCGGCCGTCCATGCTGACCGAGGCCGAATAGTAGGTCGTCTTGTCCCGGCCCTCGCCGAAGATCAGTACGTCGTCGTCGGCGGGCGCCCCGACGTAGTGCAGGTAGACCCGCCGGTGGTACTGCTCTTCCCCGGCCGGGACCGCGTCCGGCGCCAGCCGCCGGGTGTAGTAGAACGCCTTGGCGCCCGGCAGCCACGCGATCCCGGTGTACCGGCAGCGGTCGATCGGCCCGTCGGCCAGCTCGCCGGTCTCCACGTCCAGGATCCGCAGCACCGACTCCTCGCTGCCGCCTTCGGACAGCTGGTAGGCCAGCAACCGGCCTTCCTTGTCCGGCTGCCAGCTGTCCAGCGTGGTCGTGCCGCTGGGGTCGATCACGGCCGGGTCGATCAGCGTCCGCCCGGCCCCTGGTTCGGTGTCCCCGGGGTCCGCGGTACACAGCACCGCGTGCTCCTGGCCGGGGAGGCGCCGGGTGTAGAACTGCCGTTCCCCGCGCCAAACCGGGACCCCGAGGTGACCGGTACCGGTCAGCTCGAGAATTCGTTCCGCCAGCTGATCCACCCCGGGCAGCGAGGCCCCGTAGGTGCGGAACAGCTCGTCCTGGCCCCGCAGCCAGCCCTGGGTCTGGGGGCTCCCGGCGTCCTCCAGCCAGCGGTAGGGGTCGCTGACCTGATGGCCGCCCAGCTCCTCGGTGAGGTCGAGCCGCGGCGCGTCCGGATACTGATCTCCAGCACTCATAGACCAGAACCCTAACCGGCGGGGGAAGGGTAGCCGGAACTAATGCGGCTCTCCTGCGTGTTTACTCTTTTGTAGT
>DASWVA010000432.1:0-2816 GCA_036401415.1 Streptosporangiaceae bacterium | reverse complement strand
TCATGCGGCTGCTGTAATCCCGGGCATCGGCCACGTACTTCTCGGCGGTGACCTGTGCGGTGGACAGGATGCGCACCGCGTGGACGTGCGCGTCCTCCGCCCCGAACAGGACCGACTGCTCGTCGCCGTCCGCCTCGCCGGCGATGATCCGGCGGCGGAGGCGCTGAACTTCCTGCCACAGCGACGTCCGCTCGTTCACTAGGCGCACGAACTCAGCCTGCACCGCGGTCAGGAACTCGCGGACGGGCGCTTCCTCGAAGCCACGCCGGCCCAGCCGCGACGTCGGGAAGATCACGTTCTGCAGCTCATCCGGGGTCATCCGGCCCCGCTCGTTGTCGAACCATGCTGTGGTCAAGGCTCGCTCCAGCCGAAATCCTCGATGCGAATGTGATCCTGCGCCAGGCCCGCCGCGGCCAGCGAAGCGGCCGCGTCCCGGACCATCTCGGTCGGGCCGGCCAGGTAGGCGTCGTGGCCGGACCAGTCACCGTGCCGGGTCACGACGTCCGGGAGGTTTCCGATCTCGCCGGCAAATGTGGGATCATCCGACACGACGGGCGTGACGGTCAGCCACCGGTACCCGGCGGCCATCTTCTCCAGGTTTTCCAGGTCATAAAGGCCGTCGACCGTGCGCGCGCCGAAGAACAACTGCACGTTCGGGGGCTCCGGCAGCGTGGTCACCTGCTCGAGAATGGCCTTGAGCGGGGCCAGCCCGGTACTCCCGGCCACCAGCAGCAGGCCCCGGCCGGGGTTGGGCTGGCTGAGGGTGAGAACTCCCATCGGGGGCCCGAGCCGGACCTTGGTGCCGACCGCTTCCGAGCTGGTCAGCGCCATGCTCACCGCACCGCCGTCGATCAGCCGGACATGAAACTCCAGTAGCCCGTCCTGGCGGGGGGCATTGGCCATCGAGTAGTAACGCCACAGCCGCGGGCGGCTGGGGCACTCGATGGCCACGGATTGACCGGGCAGGTAGTCGATGCGCGGCTCCGGCTGGACCAGGAGCACGGACACGTCGAAGGACCGTGGCTCGTGGGCCACGATCGTGCCCGGCCACCACGGTGGCCGGACCTTTTCGTCCGCGCTGGCGGCCGCCATCATGACGGAGCCGATGAGCTCGTAGGCCGCGGTCCACTCGGCGGCCAGTTCCGGGGTCCAGGCCGGTCCGGAGAAGTGCTCCAGGGTGGCCAGCAGGCTAGCCCCCACCGCACCGTAGTGCTCGGCGATCACCCCGAACTTCCGGTGACCACGACCCAGGCCCTGCAGGAACCTGGTCAGCGCATCAACGTTGTCCACCTGGGAGATGATCTTCACCAGTGCCCCGGTGAGGTGGTCTCGCTGAGCAGCCATGGATATCGGGAACATGTCCCGCACCTCAGGGTGCTTCAGGAACAGGTCGGCGTAGAAGAACAGTGGCAGCTCGTCACCGTGCACCGCGACGTGGGCGAAGCTCTCTCGCAGCCGGGCAACGTCCAACGGTCCCCGCCTTTCTGCCTTGGGTCAGCTGAGGCCTTGGTCAGCTGGCGGCTCCCGGCACGCGACCTGCGTCGTGAGAATCGCCGGTGCGGTCGGCGCCCATGGCCGGCCCCTACTTGCAGAGCAAGTCTCATGCAAATTTCACGGCAAGACATCCGTCAGCTGACGTATCTGCGAAGAACCCAGAGCTGGATCACCCGGTGCGCACGCCCACGCGAGCCGGGGATGCGCCCGGTGGTGCCGGAACACCGGGCCAAGCGGAGGCGTAACTCAGGCTGGCGCCTGGTGGCGTGCGCGGGCCACGGTGCGCCGGGCGTCCCGCCACGCGATCAGCGCGGTCCGGGTCCGCGGTGAGGCCACCGGCTGGCCCTGCCGCCGGGCGCGGAGCTGGTCTTTCAGCCAGGCCGGCGCGTGCACCTGCTCGACCGCCTGGGTCTTGGTCAGCAGCTGGCCCGTGGCCAGGGCATGACGGCCGCGCGCCATCGACGTCAGCCCCAGGTCCGCGAACACCGGGTCCAGCCACCACAGCGGCCTGCGGGCGGCGTACGCCCAGTACCCGCACAGCTCCGCCCGCGTGGCGCGGCGAACGTCATCGTCGGTCATCTTTGGCAGCACCGCGCCGGGCGGGCGGCCCCGGACGGCGAAGCCGTACCGGACGAGCTCGGCCCGCGTTATCGCCGACAGGCGGCGCTGGACGAGCGCGCCGTGGGTCCACGTGGGGTGCAGGGCCCCGGAATCGGCCAGCCGGCCGGCGTCCGCGTACACACAGCCCAGATCCATCCCCCGAGCCGGACCGTGGTCCAGCTCGCGGTGCAGGGCGGTCAGGGCCTCCTGCCGGGCCGGGCCGACTGGCCCCCCCGTCAGGGCGACCAGGTCGAGATCACTGACGCCGGGAACGTAATCCCCGGTGGCCAGGGAACCGGCCACCAGCAGGTCGGTCACCCAGCCGAGGTCGTCCAGACCCCGGGCCAGGTAACCGACAACCGGCGGCGTCCACGTCACCTCGTCAGCCTACGAACCGGCCGGCCCAGTCTGGGCTGGGTGTGCGCCTGGCGGAGCGGCGAGCTGGCGGGGTTAGTCAATGTGGCGTGGGGCGGCGGGGCCCACGCCTTCATCGCTGCCGGGCACGCTAGCGCTGCCGGGTGCGATTGGCTTCATGTCGATTTCGAGGACCACCTGGCCGGTTTCTACCTGCGGACGTGCGGCTTCACCCCGCCCAGCGCCGGGCTCATCGCCCTCCACGGCGGCCCGTAACCCGGGTCGGGGCAGCACAGCCAGCGGGGAAGGCGGCCCCGATGACCGTCGGATGGCCTTTCCCCGCCGCTGACCTGATCGCAAGTGAGACA
>DASWVA010000431.1:0-4897 GCA_036401415.1 Streptosporangiaceae bacterium | reverse complement strand
GGTCGGCCGGTTCCTGCCCGGGTCGGCGTGGGATGCGGTGACCGGCCTGCTGGAACGGTTTCTGCAGCGGCACAGCCGGGAGCGGCAGCCGCTCAGCTGGGAGCAGCGGCAGGCGCTCATCCCGCGTTTCGAGGCCGACCTGGAGCGGCTGGAACGCGCGCTGGGCGCGGACTTCACCGACTGGCGAGCGCCCCGTGACCGGTCCGGTGGCCTGGTCGGCTCCCGGCCGCAGGGGCAGACCCAGGCCCGGAACGGCCGCCCGGCCCAGCCGGCGAAAACCGGGACGGCCAGCAGTTAGCGCGGCCCGCCCAGCCGTCAGCGCCGCCGGCCAGCCAGCCCGGCCCGCCGGTCAGCGCAGCTCGGTGCGCAGCTCGTGCGCGCCGTCGGCCCGGGTCATCTCGTAGTAGAGCCGCTGGCGGCCGTCCGGAAGCGTCAGGATGTCCAGATAGCGCAGACCGCCGCCGTGGAACGGCGACGACGCGGCCGGTTCGCTGCCCACCGGGGTCAGGACGGTCGGCTCGGTGCCGGTCGCAACGCCGGTCCGCTCCTCGTAGTTCTCCGCCGCGGTGGCCCGGCCGTCGTAGTAGGCCACGATCGTGGACCCGATGAAGCGGACCGCCGCCACCCGGGCCCCGCGCGCGTCCCAGAGTCCGGGACGCCCGGTGAGCGCGACTCCGTCCCAGGCCCAGTCCAGGCCGTCCGGGCTGGTCGCGTACTCGGTCACCATCTGGTCGGTCCCGGCCGGATCCGCCAGGGGGTGACAGGTCACCCACATGTGCCAGCCGTCGTCGCGGCGGATGATCACCGGGTCCTTGACGCCCTTTTTGGCGTCGCCGGGCAGCACCAGCTGCCGGGTGCGGGAGCTGAACTCGGCCGGGTGGGCCGCCTCCAGCACCTCCACCCGCCAGTGCTTGGTGCCCGGGGTGGCACAGCTCAGGTACAGCCGCCAGGCGCCCCCGGGCGTGCGCACCATGAACGGGCGTTCCAGCGAGTCGGTGTCCATCTCCTCTTTGCGGATCACGGCCAGCGGCTCGAAGTGCTCGCCGTCGGTGGAGCGGGCCACCGCGACCGCGTACCCGCGGCCCTGTCCCAGCGGCCGGCGCAGCCGGTAGGACAGAAAGATCTCCCCATCCGCCGCCACGGCCGACGGGCCGCCCGCCCAGTATCCCGGACCTTCCCCGGGGGGCGCTATCGCAACGCTGCCCTGGCCCGGCCGGGGCAGGATGAGATCGTCCGGCAACGGCGGCGGGGCTGCCGCGGTGGCGGCTGCCTCGTGCGGCGCTGGTCGCGGGTCAGCTGAGTACTGTTCACCTGGTGGCACTCCTGCAGGATAGGTACTGAGGATGCCCGATGTGGCTGGTGTGCTGGTGCTGTGACCTGGACACACCAATTACTGCCTGTGACTTGTGGAGCTAGATGGATACACTGTGTGATACCACCGGGTCTTCTCGGCGGCGGGTGAGCCTGTGACAATGAGGACATGAGCGACGAGGTGGAGGACCCCATACCCCAGATGGCCGCAGGCTGGGACACATCCGGAGGCATCGCGCCATCCTCCCGCTGGAACGGGGCGTCCAGACCTCAGGATCCGGATGCGCCACCGCCGGACAACCTGACCGCGGGCGGCCTGGAGGCCATCGACCGCCTGGTCGCCGAGGCCGGCCTCAAACCACTGCCGCCCAGCCGCTTCACGGACCGCGAGGAGAGCTGGCTGCGGTTCAACCAGCGGGTGCTGGAGCTGGCCGAAGATGAGAGCGTGCCGCTGCTGGAGCGGGTGCGCTTCCTGGCCATCTTCGCCACCAACCTGGATGAGTTCTTCATGGTCCGGGTCGCCGGGCTGATGCGCCGGATGGCAGCTGGCCTGCCGGTCGAGGGGGTCAGCGTCCAGCTGCCCGGCCAGGTGCTGAACCGCACGCTCGACCTGGCGGGACGGCTGACCGCCCGGCACGCGGCCTGCTTCACCGATCTGGTCTCGCCCGCGCTGAGCACCGAGAGCATCGAGGTGCTGCGCTGGAAGGAGCTGTCGTCGGAGGAGCGGGGCAACCTGCGCGAGCTGTTCCGGGAGCGCATCTACCCGGTGCTCACGCCGCTGGTGGTCGACCCGGCCCACCCGTTCCCGTTCATCTCCGGCCTGTCCCTGAATCTGGCCGTGATGGTGGCCGACCCGCGCACCGGCGCGACCATGTTCGCCCGGGTCAAGGTGCCCCCGCTGCTGCCGCGGTTCCTGGCCGTGTCGCCGCAGCGTTTCGTGCCGATCGAGGATGTGATCGCGGCCCATCTGACCCAGCTGTTCGCCGGGCTGGACATCGTGGAGAACCACGTGTTCCGGGTCACCCGGGTCCGGGACGTGGAAGTTGACGAAGACGTCACCGAGGACCTGCTGCAGGCGCTGGAGCGTGAACTGCTGCGCCGCCGCTTCGACCCCGCGGTGCGGCTCGAAGTCGAGGACTCGATGTCCAGCGACGTGCTGGACCGGCTCGTCACCGAGCTGGGGGTCGACCGGCGGGCGGTATACCGCGTGCCCGGGCCGCTGGACCTGTCGGGCCTGTCCGCCATCGCCGACCTGGACATCGGCGAGCTGCGCTACCCGGCGTTCGTGCCGTCGTCCTCGGCCGTCCCCAAGGACACTGACATCTTCCCCACGCTGCGCGAGCGGGACGTGCTGGTGCATCACCCGTACGACTCGTTCACCACCAGCGTGGAGCGGCTGATCGAAGCAGCTGCCGCCGACCCGGGCGTGCTGGCCATCAAGCAGACCCTGTACCGCACCAGCGGTGACTCGCCGATCGTGGACGCCCTGATCGACGCGGCCGAGCTGGGCAAGCAGGTGGTGGTGGTGGTCGAGATCAAGGCCCGCGGCGACGAGCGGGCCAACATCGCCTGGGCCAGGAAACTGGAGGAAGCAGGCTGCCACGTCGTCTACGGGTTCGTGGGCCTGAAGACGCACTGCAAGGTGCTGCTGATCGTGCGTGAGGAGGCCGACGGGTCGCTGCGTCGTTACTGCCACCTCGGCACCGGCAACTACAACCCGTCGACCGCGCGGCTGTACGAGGACTTCGGCCTGCTCACCGCCGATCCAGCCGTCGGCGAGGACGTCACCGACCTGTTCAACCATCTGACCGGCTACAGCCGCCAGGACGCTCACCGCCGGCTGCTGGTCGCCCCGGAGTCGCTGCGCGCCGGGCTGGTCGGCCGCATCGCCCACCAGGCGGAGCGGATGCGGGCCGGTCAGCCGGCCCGCATCCAGTTCAAGTGCAACGCGATCGTTGATGAGGTGGTGGTGGACGCGCTCTACCGGGCTTCGCAGGCCGGGGTGCCGATCGACTTGTGGATACGCGGTATCTCCGCGATCAAGCCCGGGGTGCCTGGGCTGTCGGAAACGATCCGGGTCCGCAGCGTGCTGGGCCGGTTCCTCGAGCACTCCCGGGTCTACGCCTTCGGCACCGGGGAGCCAGCTGAAAACGACCGGGGCGGGGACGACCCGGACGCTGCGGGCGAGGTGTGGCTGGGCAGCCCCGACCTCATGCACCGGAACCTGGACCGCCGGGTGGAGACGGTCGTCCGGGTCAGCGACACCGGGCACTGCCGGGAACTGCGCCGCCTGCTGGAACTGGGCATGGACGACGGCACCGCGTCGTGGTGGCTGGACGCCGAGGGCACCTGGACCCGGCACAGCACCGGGCCGGATGGCGAGCGACTGCGGGATGTCCAGTTCACGCTGATCGGAGACCGGCGTCCGCGGTCGGCCGATGCCTGACACCGGGCACCAGCTCAGCCCGGCCGCACCGTCCCCGGTCCAGGAGATCGAGGCCGCGGGCACGGTGGTGTGGCGCCGGGGCGCCGAGGGTCCCGAGGTGCTCCTCGTTCACCGGCCACGGGACGACTGGTCGCTGGCCAAGGGCAAGCGCGAGCCGCGCGAGCACCTGGCCGAGACCGCGGTGCGCGAGGTGGTCGAAGAGACCGGGGTGCGCCCGGTCCTCGGCCGGCGCCTGACGACGGTTCGCTACCTGGCCAACGGGCGCCCCAAACGGGTGGAGTACTGGGCTGCGGCCGAACCCGCCGCGCCCGGGGCCACGGCCGGGTTCATTCCCGGCGCCGAGGTGGACGAGCTGTCCTGGTGCCCGCTGCCCCGGGCCTACGCCCGCCTGTCCTACGCCGGCGACACCCACGTGCTGGACGACTTCGCCCGGTGGCCGCGCCGGACGGTGCCGTTCGTGGTCGTGCGGCACGCGGTAGCCGGCCTCAAGCAGGACTGGAGCGGCGACGACCTGCTCCGGCCGCTGGACTTCGAGGGCCAGCAGCAGGCCCGCGGGCTGGTCCCGCTGCTGGGCTGTTTCGGCCCCGTCCGGGTGATCAGCTCCCCGGCGGCCCGGTGCCTGGCCACCGTCGAGCCGTACGCGGCCCACATCGGCGCGCCGGTGCTGGCCGAGCCCGGCCTGATGGTGCCGGGGCCCCCGGGTGCATCGGGCGAACGGACGGTCCGCCCCGGCCTGGCCCGTGCGGTGACCGGGTTGCTGGCCGACGGGGTGCCGACCGTGGTGTGCGCGCACCGGGAGAACGTCCCGGACATCCTGGCCGCGGCCTGCCGGGCCCTGGACGCGCCGGCCCCGGAGGAGATGTTCCTGCCCAAGGCCAGCTTCTGGGTGCTGCACGCCGCGGAGACCACGCTGGCTGGGATGGAGCGCTACGACCTGTCCGGGTTACTGGCCGGAGCCTGGTCCAGCTCGGCTGGTTCCTCCGGGCCCGTTTCAGCCTGGGCCACCCCGGCTGGGCCGGTTACGGACGGGGCGGGCGCGGACGGGCCGGTTACGGACGGGGCGGGCGCGGACGGGCCGGTTACGGACGGGGCAGGCGTGGATGGGGCGGGCGCGGACGGGGCGGGTGCGGCGGGGCCGGG
>DASWVA010000430.1:0-15300 GCA_036401415.1 Streptosporangiaceae bacterium | reverse complement strand
GGCCCTGGATGGCCACCCGGAGATCGAGACGGCCCTGGCCGAGCTGTACCGGGAGACCGGCGAGCGCGCCTACCTGGACCTGGCCACTCAGTTCATCGACCAGCGCGGGCACGGCCTGGCCGGGGACCACCACGGCCACGGCCAACGTTATCTGCAGGACCTGCTGCCGATCCGGGACACGGTCACCGAGGAGGGGCACGCGGTCCGGGCCATGTACCTGGACGCCGGCGTGGTGGACGTGGCGGTCGAGACCGGCGACCGGCAGCTGCTCGATTCGTCCATCGCCCGCTGGGAGGACATGGTCGCGACCAAGACCTACCTGACCGGCGGCAACGGGTCGCGGCACTCACACGAGTCGTTCGGGGACCGGTTCGAGCTGCCGCCGGACCGGGCCTACAACGAGACCTGCGCGGCCATCGCCAGCTTCCACTGGTCCTGGCGGCTGCTACTGGCCACCGGGGACGCCCGGTACGCGGACCTGATGGAGCGGGTGCTGTACAACGCGTTCGGCGCCTCGATCTCCACCGACGGGCAGCGGTTCTTCTACGTCAACCCGCTGCAGCGGCGCTCCGACCACGCTGAGGGCGACGATCCCGGGCGGCGGCACGAATGGTTCTCCTGCGCCTGCTGCCCGCCGAACATCATGCGGCTGCTCGCCTCGCTCCAGTTCTACCTGGCCAGCACCGCGGGCAGCACGCTGTACCTGCACCAGTACACCGGCGCGACCGTCCAGGCCGCGCTGGCCGCGGGCACGCTCAAGCTGACCATGACCGCCGGCTTGCCCTGGTCCGGGGAAGTGGTGATCCGGGTGGATGAGGCACCGGCCGGACCGGCCGGGCTGGCCCTGCGCATCCCGTCGTGGAGCAGCTCGACCGAGGTCCGCGTGAACGGCGAGCCGGTCAGCGGCGGCCCGGGCGGCGACGGTTATCTGGTCATCGACCGGGCCTGGCGGGCCGGTGACGAGGTCCGGGCCGAGTTCGGGCTGACCGCGCGCTGGGTCTACCCCGACCCGGTCATCGACGCCGTGCGGGGCTGCGCCGCGGTCGAACGCGGCCCGCTGGTCTACTGCTTTGAGCAGGCCGACCAGCCCGATGGCGCGGACCTGGCTGCCCTGACCGTGCCCGGCGCACCGGACCTGGCCGAGCGCCGCACCGACCTGCCGGGTGTCGGCGCCACCATCGCGCTCGACACCAGCGCCCTGCACCGCACCGCCGGCCCGCCGGGCCGGTGGCCCTACCAGGCCGCCCCGGCCGCCCCGGGCGCCGGTGAGCCCGTCACCATCACCGCCGTGCCCTACTTCCAGTGGGACAACCGCGACGGCCGTCCCATGCGCGTCTGGCTGCCGCAGGTTCCCGCATCGTCATGATGCGGTAGCCGGACCGGTGTGATTCGCTGGATCCATGTCAACGGCTGCCACCTTCCGCTCCCGCGTCGCCGCCCGTGAACCCTTGTACGGGGCCTGGTCAGTGATCCCGTCCCCGCTCAGCGTCCGGCCGCTGGCCGCCGCGGGCTTCGACTACGTGGTCCTGGACCTCCAGCACGGCGGCGCCACCGAAACCGACCTGCCCGCGCTGACCGGCGCCATCCGGCTGGCCGGGGCGACGCCGGTGGGCCGGGTCCGGCACGCGCACCCCGCCGACATCGGCCGGGCGCTCGACCTGGGCTGCGAAGGGGTCATCGTGCCCAACGTCGACTCGGCCGGCCAGGCCCGGCAGGTGGCCGGAGCGGTCCGTTACCCGCCCACCGGGTACCGCTCCGCGGGCGGCGTGCTGGCCGCCGCTGATCCCTTCTGCCTGGTCATGGTGGAGTCGGCCGCGGCCGTCGAGGACCTGGAGGCCACCCTGGGCGTGGATGGGGTGGACGGCATCTACGTGGGCCCGCGGGACCTGTCGCTCGCCCTGGGCTGCGAGCGCGACCTGGACGACCCGGTGTTCGGGCCGGTCCTGCGGCGGATCTGGGCCGCCTGCGCGGCCGCGGGCAAGCCGGTCGGGGTGCACGCCACCGACGCCGCCACGGCGGCCCGGTTCCGTGACGCGGGCTGCACCCTGCTGACCACCGAGAACGATGCCACCGCGATCACCCGGGACGCCGCCGCCCAGCTCGCAGGCATCCGGCCCTGACCCTCGCAGGCCGCCGGCCCGGTCGCGGCGAGGCTCAGTCAGCCGACCGGGCTGCAGAGCCGGTCCGGGAGCACGGGCCGGCTGGCGAAGAACTGGCTGATGGCCACGGTCAGCTCGGCGGTGTCCAGCACCCCGTTGCGGTCCAGGTCGAGCCGGTCGAAGGCGGCGGCCGCCTTGTCCGCGTCCGCGCCGTAGACCGCGGCCAGGTCGGCGTACTCACCGCTGTCCAGCACCCCGTTGCGGTCCCGGTCGGCCGCCTGGACCAGCGTGAGCGCGGCGGTGTGCACGGCCGTGTCGAACGCCGCACGGTCGGTGATGGTCTGGCCCAGGCCGGATACAAACTCCTCACGGCTGATCTCCTGGTTGCCTTCGGTGTCCATGTGCTCCAGCAGCACCTCGAACAGCCCAAGCTGCCCGCTGGCCACGGCCCGCCCGGGCCCGGAGTCGGCGGTGTGACCGAATGCCGCGCACAGCCGCCGGGTCAGCAGCGTGAGGTCGTCCCGCTGCCACCGGCCGTTGCCGTCGGTGTCGATGACCGCGAACCGGCGTTCCAGCACGGCCCGCTCGTCACGGGTCAGCGGGCCGCCGGGCAGGGCGCCCGCGGACAGCGGACCCTCGGCGGCGGCCGCCAGCCGCTGCCGTCTGCGCTCGGCCGCCTGGCCCGCGCTGCCCGCGATCGCGGTCGTGCCCAGGATCGCCACCACGACCGCGATCGACAGCCAGGTCGGGATGTGCACCGCCCAGCGCACGCCGTCGTCGTCCAGCGCTTCCAGGATCAGCTTGCCGCCGATGAACGCGCACACCACGGCCAGCCCGACGTTCAGGTGGGCCAGCCGGTCCAGCACCCGGATCAGCAGCGTGTACAGGTGCCGGAGGCCCATCAGCGCGAACACGTTGCTGGCCACGACCAGCACCGGCCTGGTGGTGATGCCGAAGATGGCCGGGATCGAGTCGAAGGCGAACAGCACGTCCGCCACCCCGATCGCCACGACCAGCAGGACCATGGGCGAGACGGCCGGCCCGGCGTCAGGGCCGGGCCGGGTGAGCCGCCGCTGCGCGAACCGCAGTATCCGGCCCGGCTGCTGCTCGGCCGGGTTGTCGGCCCGCCCGGTGATCAGCCCGAACGCGGTCCACAGCAGGAAGCCGCCCAGCGGGTAGAACAGCCAGCCGAAGTGGTTGAGTGCGGCCGTGCCCGCCACGATCAGCACCGTGCGCAGAACCAGGGCCAGCCCGATGCCGTAGAGCAGTACCCGCTGCTGCCGGCGGGCGGGTACCGCCAGCCAGCTCATGATCACGTAGAAGATGAACAGGTTGTCCAGGCTCAGGCTGTACTCGGTGAGGTAACCGGCGTAGTACTGGCCGGCCGACGTCCAGCCGGAGGTGATCCCGAGGCCCAGCCCGAACGAGATGGCCAGCGCCACGTACACGCCGACCCACGCGACGGCCTGACGGGCCCGGGACGAGCCTGATCCGGGCCGCCGCGCCAGCGCGATCTCCGCGGCGACCACGGCGGCCAGCACCGCCGCCGCCACCCACATCCACACCGGGACAACCATGCATCCGATCCTTGATCGCAGCGCCGACACCTGGGCCCACCCTAAACGCGCCAGGTGAGGGGTGGACGTGCACCCGGTGGACGAACCCGTGCCGGGAACGGGTGGGCAGTGTTCGCCCGGGGGCCTTCGCCGGGCCGGTGAACGGTGATTTCATAGCGGGCAGGAGCAAAGCTGAAACGGGGGCAGGTCATGCGGATCCTTGCCGGTGTGGCGGCGTCGGCGGTGGCGGCGGTGTCGCTGACCATGGCGTCCGGAACTGGCCCCGCGGGGGCGGCGGTGACCGCCAGTGCGCCGGCCCCGGCCGCCGGCGTCGCGCCCGCGGCGGTGAATGTGGAAGGGACGAGTTACGTCTTCTACACCACGGCCGGGGGCACGGCCGAAGTGAAAAGCCTGTCCAGCGGGGGGCAGTACGCCAGCCTCGGCGGCCGGCTGGCTGGTGCGCCGTCCGCGGTGGTCACCGCGGCCGGGCACGAAGGCCTGGCGGCGTTCACCATCTTCGGCCGCGGCACCGACAACGCGCTGTGGTACACGACCTGCACGGCCGAGGGCCCGACGGTCACCGACTGCACCGGGTCGTGGGCCTCCCTGGGCGGTGCGCTCAGCTCGGCGCCGGGGGCGGTCGACAACGTGACGGGGACCTTGTCCGTGTACGTGCGCGGGTCGGACGGGGCCCTCTGGGGCCGCGATCAGAACGGCAGCGGCAGCGGCTGGAACGCCTGGTCCCGGATCGGTGGCGCGCTGCTGTCCGGCACGGCTCCGTCCGCGGCCCGCGCCGGCACCACCTGGGTGCTGGTCGTGGGCACGGACCGGCAGCTCTACATCCACCACGTGGGGGGGACGGGGTTCACCGCGGCCGGCGGGGCGACGGGCGGCAGCCCGGCGCTGGTCGACACGGCCAGCGCGCTGGTGGCGTTCGCGCGGGGCACCGACAACGCCCTGTGGTACCACCAGTTCCTGTCGTCGCCGTCCGGCTGGCGCTCCCTGGGCGGTGACCTCCGCTCCGGGATCGGCGCCTTTGACTACTCTTCCTCGCCCGGGACTGACCAGCTCGCCGAGTACGGGCTGGGCACCGACGGCCAGATCTGGCAGCACACCGATCTGGACTCCGGCAGCTGGTCCGCGGTTACCCCGTGAATTCCCCCAGTCACCTCACCTACGGCACCTACCTGCGGCTGGACGACCTGCTCGGCTGTCAGCGCCCGCTGACCGACGTCCACGACGAGATGCTGTTCGTCGTCATCCACCAGGTGTACGAGCTGTGGTTCAGGCAGACCCTGCACGAAACGGACCTGCTGCAGCGCCGGCTGGAGGCGGGGGACGGCGCCGGCGCCGAGGCCACCGCGCGCCGGATCGCCAAGATCCTCAAAACCGCGGTCGGGCAGATGGACGTGCTGGAGACCATGTCCCCCCAGCAGTTCGCCCGGTTCCGTCCCGACCTGGGCAGCTCCAGCGGCTTCCAGTCCACCCAGTTCCGGCGGATCGAGGCGGTCTACGGCCGCCGCCACTTCAGCTCCACCGGCGGCGATCCGGTGCTGGCCGCCATCATGGCCCGGCGTTCGGTGTTCGAGTCGCTGCTGCGGTTCCTGGACGCGGCCGGCTGGCCGGTCCCGTCCGAGGTACTGGACCGGGATCCCCGCGAGCCGTGGCCCGGGGACGACCGGGTGCTGGCCGTGCTCGCCCGGGTCTACGCCGACGGCGGCCCCCCGGCCGAGGTCTGTGAGGCCCTGGTCGACGTGGACGAGGGCCTCCAGGAATGGCGTTACCGGCACGTCAAGGCGGTCGAGCGGATCATCGGCGTCAAGTCCGGCACCGGCGGCTCATCCGGAGTCGATTACCTGCGCGGCACGCTGTTCCGCCCCCTGTTCCCTGACCTGTGGGAGATCCGTTCCCGCCCCTGATCAGCCGGCCGCCGCTCCGGCCGGTCGGGCGGACATCGTGATGAAGTCACGGGCCCACTTCGGGTTGAAGAACGTGTCCGGGCCGTGGTCGGCCGAGGCGAGCAGCTTGCTGCCGTTGGACGGCGCGGCCAGGCCGGCCGGTGACGGCGGGGAGTAACTGACGAAGATGGGCCACGCCGGGTTGATGTCGAGCTCCATCGCGCGCGCCGCCCCCCCGGCGATCAAGAGCTGGGCGAGCTGCAGCGGGTCCAGGGCCGGGCCGGCGGCATAGACCAGAGCGCCGCCGGCGGTGATCCCCAGCCCGGAGCGCCACTGGTGCTCAACGCCGGGCAGGCCGTGACCGCACGAGGTCGCGCTGCAGGTGGAGCCCCAGCGGCGCCAGGTCCGGGTGGTGACCAGCGGCGCTGGCCGTCCGCCCGCGACCAGCAGGCTCAGGTTTTGCCGGACGCTCACCACCTCGCGCGTCATCGTGACGTCGGAGCCCCAGGCGCCGAGGCGGACGTTCCCGCCCGAGTAGATGACCAGGGAGGCCGCGCCCCGGACCAGCGGGACGACGGTCCGGCCCTCGGTGTAGTACCCGCCGCGGGCGTCCCGCATCTTGAACCCGCCGTTGAACGCCGCGACCAGCGAAGCGGCCTGGGCCGGCCTGACCGGGGCCGTGAACTGGTACGGGCCGCCGCCCGGGCTCAGCGAGCCCGAGTACAGCCGCGCGGCCAGCAGCCGGGTGTCCATCCAGGCGAGGCCGGCCACCTGGGTGCCGCCCGGCGGGACGAGCGTGGTCTCCCAGACCGCGGTCCGGCCGCGGACCGGGCGTCCGGCCGGGCGCCAGCGGCCCGGTCCGCTGGCCGCGCCGCCGGAGGAGGCGGGCGCCGCCGGGAGGGTGAGCCTGGGCGGGCCGGTGCCGGCCGGTGCGGATGCCGTGGCCTTCGCGGCCTCGTGGCCGGGCAGGTGGCTGGCCGTCGCGGTCACCGGACGGGCCGTGCTGCACGCCACCAGGGCCGCGCCCAGACTGGCCAGCACCGTCAGGGCGGCCAGCCGGACCCGATGGTGGTGGGACCTCCTCGTCACGCCGCCCAGGCTAGGACGATTCGCGTCCCCCGGCCCTTCAGGACTTCCTAATCTTTGCCGCCGGGTCTCACGCTGGCCAGAACGAGTCAGTCCAGCAGGGCGCGGATGTCCTCGCCGCTGAGCGTGCCGCCGAAGGTGCCGGCGTCGCCCAGCACGTCGGAGAACAGCTGGGCCTTTCTGGCCTTCAGCGCCATCACCTTCTCCTCGATGGTGTCCCGGGCCACCAGCCGGTAGACCATCACGTTCCGCCGCTGGCCGATCCGGTGCGTCCGGTCGACCGCCTGGGCCTCGGTGGCCGGATTCCACCAGGGGTCGAGCAGGAAGCAGTAGTCGGCCTCGGTGAGGTTCAGCCCGAATCCGCCCGCCTTGAGGCTGATCAGGAAGACCGGGGTGCCACCGTCCTTGAACCGGGCCACCTCCGCGGCCCGGTCCCGGGTACTGCCGTCCAGGTAGCAGTAGGGAATCCCGGCGGCCTCCAGCCGCTCGCGGACCTTGCCCAGGAAGCGGGTGAACTGGCTGAACACCAGGGCGCGGTGGTCACCGGCGATCACCTCGCCCAGGTGCTCGAGCAGCGCGTCGATCTTGGCCGAGGCCAGCTCGGCGTAGTCGTCGTCGACCAGGCCGGCGTGCAGGCTGAGCTGGCGCAGCAGGGTCAGCGAGCGGAAGATCGCGAACCGGTTGGTGTTCATGTCATCGATCAGGCCGAGCACCTTGTGCCGCTCGCGCTGCAGCCGGGTCTGGTAGACCTTGCGGTGCTGCGGGTGCAGATCGACCTCGAGCACCTGCTCCTGCTTGGCCGGCAGCTCGGCGGCGACCTGCTCCTTGAGGCGGCGCAGCACCAGCGGCCGGATCCGCTGCTGCAACTGGGCCAGCCGCTCGCGGTCACCCATCCGCTCGACCGGCTTGCTGTAGTACTCGCGGAACCGCTCCGGGCTGGGAAACAGCCCCGGTGCCGCGATCGACAGCAGCGACCACAGCTCCATCAGGTTGTTCTCCAGCGGCGTGCCGGTGATCGCGATCTTCGTGGGGGCGCTCAGCCGGCGGGCGCACTGGTACACCTTGGACTGGCGGTTCTTGGCCTGCTGGGCCTCATCCAGCAGCAGGCCCGACCAGGCCAGCCCGGAGTAGGCGGCGAAGTCGGTGCGCAGCAGCGTGTACGACGTGACCACGGCGTCGGCCCCGGCCACCAGCTCGCCGAGGTCGCGGCCGCGACGAGCGGTGGTGGCCGAGATCGGCACCACGGTCAGGTCCGGGGTGAACCGGGCCGCCTCGGTGACCCAGTTCGCCACCACGCTGGTCGGGGCGACGATCAGGAACGGGCCGCCGTCCGGGTCGTGCTCGCGGGCGTGGCTGATCAGCGCCAGGCACTGCAGGGTCTTGCCCAGGCCCATGTCGTCGGCCAGGATCCCGCCCAGCCGGTGCTCCCACAGGAACGTCAGCCAGCCGAACCCGTCCTGCTGGTAGGGCCGGAGCTGGGCCCGCAGCCCGGCCGGGACCGGCGCCGGGCCGGGGACGGTGGCCGACAGCAGGCCGCCGACCTGCTCCCGCCAGGACGCGGCCTGCCGGGCCACCACCCCGAGCGAGGCCAGCTCGTCCCAGAACCCGGCCTGGTAGGGGCTGATGCGCAGCTGGTCCGGGGGCAGCTCCTGCAGCGACCGGGCCTCGTCGATCAGCCGGGCCAGCGCCCGCAGCTCGGGCTGGTCCAGGGTGAAGTAGGCCCCGTCCGGCAGCAGCAGCTGTGCGTCGCCCCGGCTGAGGGCCAGGAACACGTCCAGGAACGGGACCTCGCGTCCCTCCACGGTGATCGTCACGCCCAGGTCGAACCAGTCGTTGTCCCCGGCCACCTCGGTGGTGGAGACCGCGATGCGCAGCGACTCGCCCGCTTCCCGGTAGTCGGCGGCCTCGCCGCTGACCTCGACGGTCAGCCCGGGCTGGTCGTGCAGCCGGGGCAGCAGCCCGGTGGTGAACCGCATGGTGGCCATGCCGGTCAGCCGGGTGCGCGGCAGCAGGGTGGCGGTCAGCGGCCGGGCCGTCCCCGTGGCCGGCCGGAGCAGCCCGTACTCGCGCAGCGGCAGGCCCGCGGTGTCCAGGTCCGCCAGCAGCGCCCGCTCGGCGGCCGCGTCCCGGTATCCGCCGGGCCGGTCCTCCGGCAGCAACGGTGCCCGCAGGTCGCGGTCCCCGATGACGTACTCCCACTCCCAGCTCAGGTCGAGCTCGTGCCGGTCGCCGTAGCGGGCCGACAGCACCAGCCCCGGCCCGCGGACCGAAGGCAGCGAGAAGGAGCCGTCCGAGCTGGTCAGCGTGGCGGCCTGCCGCAGCCGCGGGTAGTACTGCTGCAGGAACCGGGCCTCGTCGGCCGCGGGCACCCGCAGCGGGCCGCCCTGCAACGCCATCCGCTGCAACGCGGGCGGCACGGCCCGGGCCAGCCGGGCCAGCCGGAACGGCCACTGGCGGGGATCGCTGTCCCGGTCCTGGCCGGAGTCGACGCACACCGCGCCGTGCCCGTCCGCGCCGATGAACACGACCGGCACCGCCGCACCGCCGGGGCCGGCGCTGATGACCGGGTCGATGCGCAGGCCGCCGTCCTGGCCGCGGGTCACGTCCAGGCCGAAGCTGGCCTGGTGGTACCCGGTCAGCACGCCGAGCCGGCCGGGGTAGACGAGCGCCAGCCCCGCCGCGCGGGCCTCGTCCAGCAGCGGCCAGAGCTGGCGGGAGCCGATCGCGGAGAAGTCGATCGACCGGTCCTGGCCGTACTGGTACCCGTGCAGGCCGCGGTGCTCACTGGACGCCTGGTAGAGCGCATACAGCTCACGGAGCAGCCGGACCTGCTCGTAGCTGTGACCGGGCGAGCCGCGCAGCGCGTCCAGCCGGGCCCAGCTCAGGTCGCCCGCCACCCAGCCGTTCCGGCCGGGGCGGACCAGCCGGGCGGTCAGGCCCAGCGGCACCGGGCCACCCCAGGTGACCTGGCCGGCGCCGCCGGTCAGGGCCAGCTCGACGGCCAGGGCCGTGGTACCCGGGCCGGGCGGGGCGCCCGGGTCCAGCAGCGTGTCCAGCGACTGGTCCCACGCGGCGTCCCGCGGCGCGGCCGGGCGGCCCGGCTCGATCGTCCCGGACCCGACCGCGGTCATGACCAGCGCGACCACGTGCTTGCAGTTGAACGCGATCGGGCAGCTGCACTCGCCCATGTCGAACTTGGCCGGCTGCCCCTTCGGCAGGGTCAGGAACGCGGCCGTGCGGTAGACCTGGCCGCCCTGGCCCTGGACCATCCCGCGCAGCGCGGAGTCGCCCGCGTCCCACGTCACGTGCAGCACCGCCTGCTGCCGCGCGTACTCGGTCCCCCGGACGAAGCTGCCCCCGCCGATGGCCCGGCGCAAGGTGGCGAGATCGAAGTCCAGGATCGTGCCGTGCCCCATGGCGCCGACGATAGCGGCCGCCACCGTCATTTCGGGCCGTTCCGGGGCCGTGACCCGGGTGAACCGGGTCGTCAATATCGTGGGCCGCATGGAACCTGCTGCCGCGCCGCCGCCCGCGCCGGTGTCCGCGAACGCGGCCGGCTCGACCGCGGAACGGGCCCGCGAGCTGTCCGCGGCCCGCCGCCGGGCCACCGCCCTGCTCGCCGCGGTGACGGTGCTGTTCGTGGTGGTGACCGTGGCCGGCGTGCACGGGAGCGTGCTCAGCTACGTCCAGGCCGGCGCGGAGGCGTCGATGGTCGGCGGCGTGGCCGACTGGTTCGCGGTGACGGCCCTGTTCCGCCGCCCGCTGGGCCTGCCGATCCCGCACACCGCGCTCATCGTGGAGCGCAAGGACCAGTTCGCGGCCACGCTGGGCACGTTCGTGCAGGAGAACTTCCTCAACGCCGACGTGCTGGCCGAGCGGATCCGGACCGCGGGCCTGGTGCCCCGGCTGGCCGGCTGGCTGACCGACGAGAAGAGCGCCGGCCGGCTGGCCGGCCGGGCCGCCGACCTCGTGGTCACCGTGGCGGAGGCGCTCCGCGACGAAGACGTCCAGGGGGTGCTGACCGCCGAGCTGACCCGGGCGGCCGGCTCGGTCGAGGTGGCGCCGCTGGCCGGGCGGGTGCTGCGGCTGGTCGTCGCGGGCGGCCATCACACCGAGCTGTTCGACTCCCTGCTGTCCGCCGCCGACAGCTACCTGGACGGGCATCACGATGAGCTGCGTGAGATGTTCGAGGCCGAGGCGCCCCGGTGGATTCCGGACCTGGCCTACCGGCGGGTGTTCGGCCGGCTGTTCCACCGGCTGCGGGAACGGCTGTCGGCGATGGCCGCTGACCCCGCCGACCCGACCCGGCAGCAGTTCGAGGCGTGGCTGGCCCGCCTGCCCGAACGGCTGGAGACCGACCCGGAACTGCGCGAGCGCGGAGAACGCCTCAAGCGCGAGGTGCTGGCCAGCACCGCGTTGCGGGACTGGTCATCGTCGATCTGGCGCAACGTCAAGGCGGCGCTGCGGGCCCAGGCGGCTGACCCGGACTCGGAGCTGCGCCGCCGGCTGACCGGGCTGCTGATGGCGGCGGGCCGGCGCCTCGGCTCCGACGACCGCCTGGCCGGCGGGCTGGAGCGCATGGTCGAGTCGGGGGCCCGGGCCGTCGCCGACCAGTACCACGACGAGCTCGCGGGCCTGGTCACCGGGACCATCGAACGGTGGGACGCCAGCGAGACGTCGAACCAGCTGGAGCTGCTCCTCGGCCGGGACCTGCAGTTCATCCGCATCAACGGCACCGTGGTCGGCGCCCTGGTGGGACTGGCCCTGCACGCGATCAGCGTGGCCCTGAACTGACCACGGGGTGGCCCGGCCTAGCGGATATTAGACAGTCCGTTTAAGATTTGTTACACAGTTTGTTGAAGAGGCCGGATACTTCCGGTCTGCTCGACGCACAGCCGCGTACGGAACCAAGGGGATTTCGATGTCAGCTCTGCTGCTTGGGTCGATCAGCACCGTCGCCGACACGTCCGAACTGCAACGGCAGGCGTACAACGAGGCCTTCGAGGCGCACGGCCTCGGCTGGCGGTGGGACCGGGACGACTACCGCGCCATGCTGGCTGAGAGCGGGGGGCAGGACCGGGTCGCCGCCTACGCACGATCGCGGGGCGAAACCGTCGACGCGGCGGCCGTCCACGAGACGAAGTCAAAGATCTTCAGGGAACGGCTGACCACCACCGGACTCGCGCCCCGGCCGGGCGTGGCCGACACGATCAAGGCCGCCAAGGACCGTGGCTGGAAGGTCGGCCTGGTCACCACGACCGCTCACGCCAACGTCGCCGCGCTGCTCGGGCGGCTTCACCCCCAGGTCAGCGACCAGGACTTCGACATCATCGTCGACTCATCCAGCGTCGGCTCGCCCAAGCCGGACCCGGCCGCGTACGTGTTCGCGCTGCAGGGGCTGACCGAGGCGCCCGGCGACTGCGTCGCCGTGGAGGACAACGTGGGGGGTGTCCAGGCGGCTGTCGCCGCGGGCGTGCCGTGTGTCGCCTTCCCGAACGAGAACACCAGCCAGCACCACTTCACCGGCGCCGCCGAGCAGGTCGGCCGGCTTGATTTCGCCGAACTGCAGCCGCTCGCCTCCGGGCGGCAGGAGGCACGATGACGAGCTTCGCCGAGCCGGCGTTTACGGCCACCGACACCGCGTTCCACGTCGAGGCCTACGAGAAGATCGACTACTCCCTGCTCTACGTGGACGGCGCCTTCTCGGCCGGCAACTCCGCGATCGCCGACAGTTACCGGGCGTTCGGCCGCTGCCTGATGGTGGTCGACGAGACCGTGTACTCGCTGTACGGCGACCAGATGCACGCCTACTTCGACCACCACCGGATCGAGCTGACCGTCTTTCCCGTCGCGATCCGGGAAACGGAGAAGACCCTGCGCACGGCCGAGCGCATCATCGACGCGTTCGGTGAGTTCGGCCTGGTCCGCAAGGAACCGGTGCTGGTGGTGGGCGGTGGCCTGACCACCGACGTGGCCGGGTTCGCCTGCTCGATGTTCCGCCGCTCCACCAACTACATCCGGGTGCCGACCACGCTGATCGGGCTCATCGACGCCAGCGTGGCGATCAAGGTCGCGGTCAACCACGGCCGGTCCAAGAACCGGCTGGGCGCGTTTCACGCCTCCCAGCAGGTCATCCTGGACTTTTCGTTCCTGCGGACGCTTCCGGCCCGGGAGGTCCGCAACGGCATGGCCGAGCTGATCAAGATCTCCACCGTGGCCAACAGCGGCGTCTTCGAGCTGCTGGAGAAGTACGGCGCCGACCTGCTGGCCACCCGGTTCGGCCACCTCGACGGCACGCCGGAGCTGCGCGATATCGCCCACCGGGTGACCTACGACGCGATCAGCACCATGCTCCGCCTCGAGGTCCCCAACCTGCAGGAGCTGGACCTCGACCGGGTCATCGCCTACGGCCACACCTGGAGTCCCGTGCTGGAGCTGGCGCCCGAAGTGCCGTTCTTCCACGGCCAGGCGATCAGCATCGACATGGCCTTCTCAGCCACCATCGCCGAGCAGCGCGGGTACATCTCGGTCAGCGAGCGGGACCGGCTCTTCTGGCTGATGAGCCGCCTCGGGCTCGCGCTGAACAGCCCGTACCTCACGCCCGGCCTGGTGCAGAAGGCCACCGAGTCGATCGTGCAGACGCGCGACGGCCTGCTCCGGGCCGCGGTCCCGCGGCCCCTGGGCACCTGCCACTTCGTCAGCGACCTGTCCGAGGAGGAACTCGACGAAGCGCTGGCCATCCACCGGGAGGTGTGCCGCGGCTATCCCCGCGGCGGGACCGGTGAGGAGATGTTCACCGGATGACCACGGCCGTCTCCCGGCCCGGTGCGCCGCGGCCGGTCACCCCGCTGACCATCCTGGCCAGCCAGCTCGGCCGGCTCACCCGGCAGCTCGACGCGGCCGACGGCGTGGACCCGGCCCTCAAGGCCGGGCTGCGGGAAGCCTGCGAGCTGGCCAGCGGGCTCGACCCGTACCTGAGCCGGTGGAGCACCCCGGAGTCCCCGGCGCTCCGGCGGCTGGCCCAGCGCACCGAGGCCCGGGACTGGCGGCAGCACGCCGGCGACGGCGCCCGGGCCCCGCTGGAGCAGGAGATGGTTTCCGGGCACATCGAGGGCCAGACGCTCAAGATGCTGGTGCACGCGACCCGGGCCCGGCGGGTGCTGGAGATCGGCATGTTCACCGGCTACTCCGCCCTGGCCATGGCCGAAGCGCTGCCCGGTGACGGGCAGGTGATCGCCTGTGAGATCGACGCCGAGGTCGCGGCGTTCGCGGAACAGTGTTTCCGGGACGCCCCCGACGGGAGCAAGATCACGGTCCGGGTCGGCCCCGCGCTGGCCACCCTGGGCGAGCTGGCAGCGGCCGGTGAGCCGTTCGACCTGGTGTTCATCGACGCCGACAAGGCGGGTTACGTCAGCTACCTGGCTGCCCTGCTGGACCAGGGGCTGCTGGCTCCGCACGGCCTGATCTGCGTGGACAACACCCTGATGCAGGGTCAGCCGTGGCTGCCTGGCGAGCCCACGGCCAACGGGCACGCGGTGGCCGCGTTCAACCGGGCGGTGGCGGCCGATCCCCGGGTCGAGCAGGTCATCCTCCCCCTGCGCGACGGCCTGACCCTGATCCGGCCGCGGGAGGCGTGATGCAGCCGACGGTCCTGAGCCCGGTCGGCGTGCGCGTCACCGGCCTGCCGGTGGCCGACGTCGACGACGTGGCCGCCGGGGAACTGCGGCGCCTGCTCGCCGGGCACGGCGTGGTCGTCATGCCCGGCCAGGACGTCGGTGACGCCGCGTTCACCGCCTTTCTCCGGCGGTTCGGCGACCTCATGTTCACCACCGGGGAGACGCCGGTGGCGGGCCACCCGGACCTCAACGTGATCAGCAACGTCGGCCGGAGCACGCCCCCGCGCAGCGTGTTCCACGTGGACACCAGCTATGTGCGCCACCCGCCGGCGTACACCGCGCTGCGGGCGGTCACCGTCCCGGCCCGGGGCGGCGAGACGCTGTTCACCAACCAGTACCGCGCGTTCGAGACGCTGCCACCCGAGCTCCGCGACCACCTGGCGGGCCGTACCGTCCGGCACGTGGTGACGGGACTGGCCCTGGACGGCGACGCGGAGAGTTCCGCGGAGCACCCGGTGTTCCGGCGGCACCCGATCTCGGGCCGGACGTCGCTCTACCTGTCCACCCCCGAGCGCTGCGTCTCGATCAGCGGCCTGCCCGAGGCCGAGGCCCGGTCCACGATCGAGTTCCTCTACGCCCACTCGATCGCGGCCGGGAACACCTACCGGCACGCCTGGTCGCCCGGGGACGTGGTGATGTGGGACAACGGCTGCGTCCTGCACCGCGCCGACCACGCGGGCGTCCACGGTGACCGGGTCATGCACCGCGGCATGGTGTCCGGCCACCTCGGCGCGGCGGCGTGAGCGCCGGGGGGACCGGCCGGCCACCGGCGCTGATCGCGCTGCGGACCACCGGGGTGCTGCTGCTCCTGCTGCTGGCCCTCCCGTTCAACCTTGTGCTGACCGCGGCCGCCCTGGTCCGGTCCATCTTCATCAGGACGCCCCGGCCGGCGGCCGCCACCCGCCCCCGGACGGTGATGGTCAGCGGGGGCAAGATGACCAAGGCCCTGCAGCTGGCCCGGTCCTTCCACGCCGCCGGTCACCGG
>DASWVA010000429.1:0-1918 GCA_036401415.1 Streptosporangiaceae bacterium | reverse complement strand
GGTTCCGCTGGTGGCGCGGCCCCGGCAACCGGTGACCGCCGACGAGCCATCCACGCTGGGTGGCCTGCTGGAGTGGCACCGGGCCACGCTGCTGTGGAAGTGCGCCGGGCTGACCGGTGAGCAGCTGGCCCGGCGGCCGGTGCCGGCGTCCAGCCTGAGCCTGCTCGGGCTGATCCGGCACCTGACCGACACCGAGCGGGCCTGGTTCCGGCGCCGCGTCGGCGGCCAGGCCCTGCCGGACGTCTACGCCCGGCCGGACCGGCCGGAAGCGGCGTTCGGGGACGCCGACCCGGCCGCGGCGCAGGAGGATGTGGCCCGGCTGGCCGGGGAGTGGGAGCTGTGCCGCCGGGCGGCGGCCGGCGTGCCGCTGGACGCGACGTTCGAGCACGAGCGATGGGGCACCCTGTCGGTGCGCTGGGTGCACGGGCACATGATCGCGGAGTACGCCCGGCACCTGGGGCACGCCGATCTGCTCCGGGAATCCATCGACGGGGTCACTGGGCAGTGACCGGGGCCGGTACACTGAGCTGGTCGTGGCGTGCCAGCCGTGGCGCCCGGTTTGAGAACCGGCGGCGATCTCGGGTATTCTTCGGCGTCGCCTGAACGACCGTAGGCACGACCCCCAGCAGACTTCAAGCGAGGCTTTCGCGTGGCGAATATCAAGAGCCAGATCAAGCGCAACAAGCAGAACGAGGTGCGCCGCCAGCGCAACAAGGCGGTCAGGTCCTCCCTCAAGACGCGGGTGCGCCACTTCCGCGAGGCGGCCGAGTCCGGCGACGTGGCCGCGGCCACCGAGGCCATGCGCGTCGCCTGCCGTGACCTGGACAAGGCGGCCAGCAAGGGCGTCATCCACAAGAACCAGGCCGCCAACCGCAAGTCCGCCATCAGCAAGCAGGTCGCGGAGTTGCAGGCCAAGTAGGTTCCGGGCCCGCCAGGGCCGGGGATCGGCGACGAGCACGGAAACCGGGTGCGGTGGCCGCACCCGGTTTTTACGCGTCCGGACGGGTCCGCCGGCGCGTCAGTGGCGGCAGGCGACGATGTGACGGACGGCCCGCTCGAGGGCGTAGTCGGCGCTGGCGGCTTCGCCCTTGATCTGCATGTCCGCCTCGGCCACGAGCTGGAGGGCGCGGGCGACGCCGTCGGGTGCCCAGCCGCGGAGCTGCTGCCGTACGCGGTCGATCTTCCACGGGGGGGCGCCCACCTCGGCCGCGAGCGCGGCGCTGTTCTTGCCGCGCGGGGCGGCGCCGACCCGGCCCAGCAACCGGATGCCCTGGGCCAGCGCGCTGGTGATGAGAACCGGCGGGACCCCGGTGGCCAGCGCCCAGCGGAGCTGTTCCAGGGCATCGGCCAGCCGGCCCTCGACGGTCCGGTCGGCCACGCTGAACCCGCTGGCCTCGGCCCGGCCCTGGTAGTACCGGGCCACGGCCGCGGCACCGATCGGCCCCTCCACGTCGGCGGCCAGCTGGCTGCAGGCAGCAGCGAGTTCCCGCAGGTCCGAGCCGACCGTGTCGAGCAGGACGCGCAGGCCGCTCTCGTCGGCGACCTTGCCCGCCCGGCGGAACTCGCCGCGGATGAAGTCGAGCTTGTCCGAGAAACGGGTGACCTTCGGGCAGTCGGTCACCGACACCGTGCGGGAGGCCTTGCTGAGCGCGGTCAGCAGCACTTTGCCCCTGGCCCCGCCCGCGTGGGTGAGAATCAGCACCATATCCGGGGCCGGGTCGGCCGCGTACCGGGTGATCTCCTCGGCGACGTCCCGGCCCGCGTCCTGCGCGGCCCGGATCACCACCACTCCTCCCCCGCCGAACAGCGACGGGGAGGTCAGCGCGGCCAGCTCACCGACCGCCAGGCCGCCCGCGGCCACGTCATGGATGTCGCCACCGTTGGCCTGACCAGCGGCACCGTCACCGGGCAGGAATTC
>DASWVA010000428.1:0-5052 GCA_036401415.1 Streptosporangiaceae bacterium | reverse complement strand
CCGGGGTCAGGCTGGCCTCGGTGCTGGGCAGGCCCTGGTCCATGGCCTGGCGGTCGGCCATGGCCAGCAGGCGGCGGATGCGGCCGGCGATGGCGTCCTTGGTCAGCGGCGGGTCGGCCAGCTGGCCCAGCTCCTCCAGGCTGGCCTGGCGGTTGGCGATGCGCAGCCTGCCCGCCATGGTCAGGTGCTCAGGGGCCTCGTCGCCGAGAATCTCCAGGGCGCGCTCGACCCGGGCACCGGCCGCCACCGCGGCCCGGGCGCTGCGCCGCAGGTTGGCGTCGTCGAAGTTGGCCAGCCGGTTCGCGGTGGCCCGCACCTCCCGCCGCATCCGGCGCTCTTCCCAGGCCATCACGCTGTCGTGGGCGCCGAGCCGGGTCAGCATGGCGCTGATCGCGTCACCGTCCCTGATCACCACCCGGTCCACGCCGCGCACCTCACGGGCCTTGGCGCCGATCTTCAGCCGCCGGGCCGCGCCGACCAGGGCCAGGGCCGCCTCGCTGCCCGGGCAGGTGACCTCCAGGGCCATCGACCGGCCCGGCTCGGTCAGCGAGCCATGAGCCAGGAACGCCCCCCGCCAGGCCGCCTCGCAGTCGCAGGTGGTGCCGGAGACGATCTGCCGGGGCAGGCCGCGCACGGGCCGCCCGTGCTGGTCGAGCAGGCCGGTCTGGCGGGCCAGGTTGTCACCGCCCTTGAGGACCCGGACCACGTAGCGGTTGCCCTTGCGCAGCCCGCTCGGCGCCAGTACCAGCAGCTCGGACACCTGCCCGTACACCTCGCCGATGCCGGCCCGGAGCCGCCGCGCGGCCGCGCCGGTGTCCAGTTCCGCTTCGATGACGATGTGTCCCGCGGCCAGGTGCAGGCCACCCGCGAACCGCAGCATGGCGGACACCTCGGCCTTCCGGCAGCACGGCTTGACCACCGTCACCCGGCTGAGTTCATCCTTAACTACGCTGGTCATCGCCATCAGTGTCACTCCCCTCCCCGAAAATCTCCGCGTACGCCCTGGCCAGCAGCAACGGGTCGTGCCTCGGTGTTCCGTCAGCCAGGGCCACATCGGCCAGCACCAGCCGGGCCCCGAGCAAGCCGGCCGCCTTCTCCAGGTCGGCCACCGCGTCGCCGCCGTCCGGCTCCGGGTGGCCGCACGCCGCCACGCGGTCGGCGAGCACCACATCGAACGCCAGCCCCGGCGAGTGCCCGGCCAGTACCTCCAGGTGCTTGTGCGGCGGGAAGCCGCCCGTCTCCCCCGGCTGCGGTGCCAGGTTGAGCGCCACCAGACGCCGGGCGCGAGTGCCCCGCAGGGCTGTGGCCAGCTGGGGCACCAGCAGGTGCGGTAGCACGCTAGTGAACCACGACCCTGGCCCGAACACCACCCAGTCTGCCTCCATGACCGCGGTCACCGCGGCCGGAACGGCCGGCGGATCGTCCGGCGTGAGTGATATCGACCGGACCCGCCCGGCCGTGGACGCGCATGCGTGCTGGCCGCGGACCCGGGAGATCTCATCCGGCCGGCCCGGGTCGGCCCCCTCCACCTCGGCCACTATGTCCAGCGGCACCGAGGCCATGGGCAGCACCCGGCCCTGGGTACCGAGCAGGCGGCCCACCCATTCCAGGCCGGCCACCGGGTCACCGAGCAGCTCCCACAGCGCCACGATCAGCAGGTTGCCCAAAGCGTGCCCGGCCAGCCCGCCGTCGCCGCCGAACCGGTGCTGGACGACCCGGCTCCAGGTGGTGCCCCAGTCGTCGTCGCCGCACAGCGCGGCCAGCGCCATGCGCAGGTCGCCCGGCGGCAGCACGCCGTACTGGCGGCGAAGGGACCCGCTGGAGCCGCCGTCGTCGGCCACGGTCACCACCGCGGTCAGGTCCCCGCTGACCCGGCGGAGCGCGGACAGCGACGCGGCCAGCCCGTGTCCGCCGCCGAGCGCCACCACCCGGGGCCCGGCCGGATCCGGTTTCCCCGCCGCGGTCATTCGCGCCCGAGGTCGCGGTGGGTGACCCGCAGGTTGGCCCCGGTGCTGGCCAGCTTCGTGGCCAGGAACTCGCTGATGGCCACGCTGCGGTGCTTACCGCCGGTGCAGCCGACGGCCAGCGTGACGAAGTGCTTGCCCTCGCGCTCGTCACCGGCCAGCACGATCAGCAGGGCCTCGAGGTAGGCCCGGAGGAACTCCTGTGCGCCCGGCCGGCTCAGCACGTAGTCCCGGACCGGGGCGTCCTGCCCGGTCATCGGGGCCAGCTCGGGGATCCAGTGCGGGTTGGGCAGGAAGCGGCAGTCGACCACGATGTCCGCGTCGACCGGAAGCCCGTATTTGTAACCGAACGAGACGATGCTGACCCGGGGTCCCTTGACCCGCTGGGCGCCGAAGTAGTCCCGCATCCGCGAACGCAGCTCGTGGACGTTGAGCGCGGAGGTGTCCAGGACCAGGTCGGCCCCGCCGCGGACGTCGCGCAGCAGGCCACGTTCGGCGGTGATGCCGTCCACGACCCGGCCGTTGCCCTGCAGCGGGTGCGGCCGGCGCACGCTGTCGAACCGGCGGACCAGGGTCTCATCCGACGCCTCCAGGAACACGGTGCGGGGCGCGACCTTACGGGCGCTCAGGCCGTCGATAGCGGACGACAGGTCAGTGGTGAACGCCCGGCTGCGCACGTCGACCACCGCGGCGATCTTCGGCACCGCACCCTGGGAACGCTCGGCCAGGTCGACCATGGTCGGCAGCAGCCCGGGCGGCAGGTTGTCGACCACGAACCAGCCCAGGTCCTCCAGGGATTTGGCCGCGGTGCTGCGGCCCGCGCCGGACATCCCGGTGATGACCACGATGTCGGGCGCGGTCTGCTCCTCGGCGGGAACATGCTCGCGCAGCTGGCCCACCGGGGTCACCGGGCCTCCCCGGCGGACTGACCGGGCTCGCGGTGCAGGGCGGCGCTGATGGTCCCGGCCAGCCGGGGCCCGATGCCGGGCACCTCGGCGATCTCCTCCGGCGTGGCCGCGGTCAGCTTGCGCACCGACCCGAACCGCTTGAGCAGCGCGGCGCGCCGGGCCGGGCCCAGGCCGGCGATGTCCTCGAGCGCGCTGGAGGTGAACCCCTGGGAGCGTTTCTGCCGGTGGTAGGTGATGGCGAACCGGTGCGCCTCGTCCCGGACCCGCTGCAGCAGGTACAGCCCCTCGCTGCTGCGGGGCAGGATGACCGGGAACTCCTCGCCGGGCACCCACACCTCTTCCAGTCGCTTGGCCAGGCCGCACACCGCCACGTCGTCGATACCCAGGTCGTTCAGGGCCCGCCAGGCCGCGTCGGCCTGGGCCGGGCCGCCGTCCACGACCAGCAGGTTGGGTGGGTAGGCGAACTTACGCTGGCGCATGGCCGCGTCCCGTTCGGCCGCGCTCTGGTCCTCCTCCCCCTCGGGATCTCCCAGGACGTCCAGCTCTCCCGTTTCCTCGCGTTCTTCCAGGTAACGGCGGAACCGCCGGGTGATGACCTCATAGATCGAGGAGATGTCGTCGGTGCCGTCGTGGCCCCTGATGCTGAACCGGCGGTATTCGCTCTTGCGCGGCAGCCCGTCCTCGAACACCACCATCGAGGCAACAACATTGGTGCCCATCAGGTTGGACACGTCGTAGCACTCGATCCGCAGCGGCGCGTCCTCCAGGCTCAGGGCCTGCTGGATCTCATTCATGGCCTGGCTGCGGGTGGTCAGGTCGCTGGCCCGCCGGGTCTTGTGCAGGATCAGCGACTGCCCGGCGTTACGGGCCACGGTCTCCAGCAGCGCCCGCTTGTCGCCGCGCTGCGGCACCCGCAGGCTGACCGGGCCGCCGCGCCGCTCCGCCAGCCAGCGGGTCACGACGTCCGGGTCAGGGGGCAGTTCGGGGACCAGCACCTCGCGCGGCACCCCGCTGCCGGGCCCGCTGGAGCCGTCGTCGGTGACGTTCACGGCCGTGTCCCCGTACACCTGGCCCAGGAAATTTTCCACCAGCTCCCCCGTGGTCACATCGTCCACTTTCTCCACCACCCAGCCGCGCTGCCCCCGCACCCGGCCGTCCCGCACGTAGAAGACCTGCACCGCCGCCTCGAGCAGATCCTCGGACAGCGCGATCACATCACAGTCGGTGCCGTCGCCCAGCACGACCGCCTGCTTCTCGAGCGCCCGTTCCAGGGCCCGGATGTCGTCGCGCAGCCGGGCCGCCCGCTCGAACTCCTCAGCCGCGGCGGCCCGGCGCATATCGGTCTCGATCCGGCGGATGTACCGGGCGGTCTGGCCGGCCATGAAGTCGCAGAAGTCCTCGGCCAGCTCGCGGTGCTCCTGCTCGCTGACCCGGCCCACGCACGGCGCCGAGCACTTGCCTATGTACCCGAGCAGGCAGGGCCGCCCGATCTGCCCGGACCGCTTGAACACCCCGGCCGAGCACGTCCGGACCGGGAACACCCGCAGCAGCGTGTCCACGGTGTCCCGGATGGCCCAGGCGTGGGAGTACGGCCCGAAGTACCGGGTGCCCTTGCGCTTGGCCCCGCGCATCACCATGACCCGCGGGTACTCCTCGCTCATCGTCACCGCGAGGAACGGGTAGCTCTTGTCGTCGCGGTACTTGACGTTGAACCGCGGGTCGAACTCCTTGATCCAGGAGTACTCGAGCTGGAGCGCCTCGACCTCGGTGCCGACCACAGTCCAGTCCACCGAGGACGCCGACGTGACCATCACCTGCGTGCGCGGGTGCATGTTCGCGAAGTCAGCGAAGTAGGAGTTGAGCCGTTGCCGCAGGGATTTGGCCTTCCCCACGTAAATCACCCGGCCGCGCCCGTCGCGGAACCTGTACACCCCGGGTGATTCGGGGATGGAACCCGGGGCCGGCCGGTAACTTGCCGGATCTGCCACGCAGTTACTCTATGGCCGCCCAGTGACGCCGGGCGCCGCCCGGTCAGCCGCGGGCCGAGGATCACCTGGCCGGCCCGGTTCAGCTGGCGGCGTAGGCGGCGAAGCCGGAGGTCTGCCAGCGGCCGCCGTCGGGGGTCACCGCGAAGGCTTCGTAACCGGTCAGGCTCTCTACCCAGTCCCGGGCGGCCGGCC
>DASWVA010000427.1:0-2674 GCA_036401415.1 Streptosporangiaceae bacterium | reverse complement strand
GACCAGTATGACCTCATCTGCGGATCGCCGTTCCCACCCGTAGCTTATTGCTCATAGGCGGCTCAGAAACTCCTGATAGACGCCTTCCAGCGGAAGGGGCGAGACTTCGAGTCATGAACAGCCCGAAGCAGGACGCCGTGGCGCGGGCCGTGACCGCGCGGCAGCGCGGTCGTGGCCGGATCACCACCACCACCGCGACGGTGGGCGTGGCCAGCGTGCTGGCGGCCGGAGCGGTGGCCCTGGCGCTCCCCGGCTCCACCGGCAGCGCCGCGTCCACCAACGCCAACTCATCCGGCACGTCGGGTTCCGTCTCGCCGACTTCCAGCCCGACCTCCAGCCCCAGCTCCAGCCCGACCTCCAGCAGCTCCAGCCCCAGCAGTTCGAGCTCCAGCGGCTCCAGCAGCGGCCTCAGCAGCCCGGCGTCATCGCCCGCATCCAGCTCCGGCTCGGGCCACGCCACCTCCGGGGGCTCGTGATGAACGGGATCACCTCCGGCACGCTGCCCTGGTACGCCAGCCGCGCCACCGGCGTGGTCGCGCTGCTGCTGCTGACCGCCGTGATGCTGCTGGGCATCCTGGTCAACCGCCAGGGGCGCCTCCCCGGCCTGCCCCGGTTCGCCGTGACCCACCTGCACCGGAACCTGTCCCTGATGGCCGTGGTGTTCATCGTCATCCACGTGGTCACCGCGGTGCTGGACACTTATGTGAGCATCCCGCTGACCTCAGCGGTGATCCCCTTCACCTCCGGGTATGAGGGGTTCTGGCTCGGCCTCGGGGCCATCTCCCTCGATCTGATGCTGGCGCTGATCGTGACCAGCCTGGTTCGCGGCCGGCTCAGCCGCCGGGTGTGGAAGGCGGTGCACTGGCTGGCCTACGCCAGCTGGCCGGTCGCCTTCGCGCACAGCATCGGTTCTAGCAGCCACCTGCAGGGCGGCCTGCTGCTCACGCTGGCCGTGGCATGCGCGGCCGCGCTGGCCGCCGCGCTGGCCTGGCGCGTGGTGGCCGTCGCCCGTGACGTGCCCCGGGCCGAGCGGGCCAGCGTGATGATGGCGGCCGCGTCAGGCCGCCGGGGCGGACGCAGCAGGACCCGACGTCTCGTGAAAGCAGATTCGCAATGAGCGCCCCCACCATGTCAGTTCCGCCCGGCCCGGCGCCCGGCGCCGGGCTCCGCGCCCCCGGACTGCCGCGGCTGCTGCCGCCCGCCGCCGGCCGGCCCGATGACCTGCGTGCCCACCTGGCCCGGCATGGTTTCGTGCCCTACCGCAACGGCCGCTTGCATCTGATCGCCGACCTGCAGGCGGCCGGGCTGACCGGCCGCGGCGGGGCCGCGTTCCCGGTTCACCGCAAGCTGGCCGCGGTGGCCGCGGCAGGCGGCCAGCCCTACGTGGTCGGCAACGGCGCCGAGAGCGAGCCCGCCAGCAGTAAAGACATGGCGCTGCTGTGGCGGGCTCCCCACCTGGTGCTGGACGGCCTGCAGCTGGCCGCGGAAGCGGTCGGCGCGGCCGAAGCCGCCCTGTACGTGCACGAGGCCGACGCCGGCCCCCTGGGTGGGGTACTGCGCCGGGTGCTGTCCGAGCGCTGGGCAGCCCGGATCGACCGGGTGCCGGTCCGGCTGGCGTCCGCGCCACCCCGGTTCCTGGCCGGCCAGGAGACGGCCATGGTCAACCTGCTCAACGGGGGACTGGCGCTGCCTGGCTACGCCCTGCCCCGGGTGTCCGCCCGCGGCGTGGGCGGTGCGCCCACGCTGGTCCAGAACGTCGAGACGCTGGCCCACATCGCCCTCAGCGCCCGCTTCGGCGCTGGCTGGTTCCGGCAGGTGGGCACGAGCGCGGAGCCGGGCAGCATGCTCTGCACGGTCCGCCACGCGGACGGCAGCACCCGCATCGTCGAAGCCGCCATCGGCACCCCGCTCCGCGAACTGATCGGGGTGGATCTGGGCCCGCACGGACTGGACGGCCCGGCCCGGGCGGTGCTGACCGGTGGATACCACGGCACCTGGATCCCGGCCGCTCGCGCGGCCGAGCTGACCCTGGACGCCGCTACCCTCGCCGCGGCCGGCGGCGTCCTGGGCGCCGGCGTGATCGTCGCCCTGCCCGCCAGCCGGTGCGGACTGGCCGAGACCGCGCGCGTGGCCCGGTACCTGGCGCTGGAGTCCGCGGGCCAGTGCGGCCCGTGCCTCAACGGCCTGCCCCGGATCGCTGCCGGCCTGGCCGAGCTGGCCGGCCCCCGGCCCGGCCCGCAGGTCCGCGCGAACGTGGAGCGCTGGGCCGGCCTGGTCACCGGCCGGGGCGCGTGCTCGCACCCGGACGGCTCGGTCCGGTTCGTGCGCAGCGCGCTGACGGTGTTCGCGGCCGAGCTGGACCGCCATCAGGAAGGACGGTGCTCAGCGGCCAGCCCGCAGCCGTTCCTGCCGTTGCCGGCGGACGTGGCGGTGAGCGATGAAGACTGGAGCTGACCTGGTGAACGCGGGCCCGGCCCAGGCGGCCAGGCAGCTGCGGGTCAACCCCATCGAGTGCACCGGCCACGGCGCCTGCGCTGAGCTGCTGCCCGAGATGATCAGCCTGGACGAGTGGGGCTATCCCCTGCTGGACCCCCGCCCGGTGCCCCCCGGGCTGGAGCGCCAGGCCCGCCGGGCGGTCAGCGCCTGCCCGGTCCTGGCCCTCCGCCTGACCCGG
>DASWVA010000426.1:0-2724 GCA_036401415.1 Streptosporangiaceae bacterium | reverse complement strand
CGCGCGCGTCAGCTACACCGCTCAGCCCGGCGGCGCCACCCGGCACTACAGCCTGCAGGTCAACCACCCGCTGAACGTCGACGCGACCAAGGTGTACCTGATCGGTCACGGGTACGCGCCGGTGTTCAGGGTCACGGACGGGAGGGGCAGGATCGTCTACGACCAGGCGACCCCGTTCCTGCCCGCGAACCAGTCCACCTACCTGTCCGAAGGCGTGGTCAAGGCTCCGGACGCGAAGCCGGACCAGCTCGGGTTCGCCGGGGTCTTCGTGCCCACCGCCGGCCTGACCCCCGGGGGCCAGCTCGAGTCGGCCTTTCCGGGCGCGCTCGATCCGGCCGTGAGCATGCTCGCCTACCGCGGGAACCTCGGCCTGAACTCGGGCGTCCCGCAGTCGGTGTACCAGCTCAACACCGCCGGCATGCAGCAGGTGCCCACGGCGCTCCAGGTGCTCAGCCCGGGACAGTCGATGAAGCTGCCGAACGGGCAGGGCACGCTTACCTTCACCGGCTACAAGCAGTGGATCAGCATCCAGGTCACCCACGACCCCGGTCAGCTGCCCGCGCTGATCTCCGGGGTTCTCGCGCTGGCCGGGCTGGTGCTGTCCTTCCTGGTCCGCCGCCGGCGGATTTTCGTGCGGGCGTACGGTGATGAAGAGGGTCACACCACCGTGGACGTGGCCGGCCTGGCCCGTTCCGACGTGGGCGGCGGCTTCGAAGCCGAGTTCGCCGAGCTGTCCCGCGATCTGCGGGAACACCTCACAGCAAGCAGGAAAGAGACGGAGTAACGATGTCCGTGAACACCGGGCTGTCCGCGGTGAGCGACCACCTGCTGATGGTGGCAGTGGTCATCTACTCACTCGCGTTGCTCGCCTACGCCGGCGACTTCGCCTTCGGGCGCCGGGCCCGGGCCGCGGCCGCGCCAGCGGCTCAGCCCGTGTCCGAGCTGGCCGGGGTGGGGGCCCGCGGCGCCGACGGGCCGGCCGACCGTCCCGGGGCGATCAGCCCCGGCGGACTGGAGCAGGGACGCCAGGCCCGGGGACCGCTGATCCGCGCAGCCATCGCCCTGACCTTCCTGGGCGCGGCCGTGCACCTGACCGGGGTGATCACCCGTGGCATCGCCGTGGACCGGGTGCCCTGGGGCGACATGTACGAGTTCGTCACCGCGCTGACCTGCGTCACGGTGCTGTTCTTCATCGCGGTGATGCTCAAGTACCGGGCCTGGCACCTGGGGCTGTTCGTGATGGCCGCGGTGGTGGTGGCGCTCGGCCTGGCCCAGACGGTCATCTACACCCCGGCCGGCCCGCTGGTGCCCGCGCTGAAGTCGTACTGGCTGGCCATTCACGTGGCCGCGATGACGCTGTCGACCGGGATCTTCTTCGTGGCCGCCGTGCTCGGCGTGGTCTACTTGTTCGCTGAACGCTACGGGCGGCTGGTGGCCGCGGGCCGGCAGCCTGCCGATCACGGAATTTTCCGCCGGCTGCCCGGGCCGGCGGCGCTGGACCGGCTGTGCTACCGCACGGTGGTGTTCGGCTTCCCGATCTGGACGTTCGGCATCATCTGCGGCGCGATCTGGGCCGACCAGGCCTGGGGGCGGTACTGGGGCTGGGACCCCGTCGAGACGTGGGCGTTCATCACCTGGGTGGTGTACGCGTGCTTCCTGCACGCGCGGGCCACCGCCGGATGGCGCGGCAAGCGGGCCGCCTGGATCCAGATCATCGGGTTCGCCTGCCTGCTGTTCAACGTGCTCATCGTGCAGACCGACGTCACCGGCCTGCACTCCTACGCCGGCCTGAGCTAGCTCCGGGCTAGCCCCGGGCCGGGCCGGGTGACCCGGCTGCGAACCACACCGCCGCGCCGATGACCGGCACCACCGTGACTGTGACGACCCAGGCCGCTTTGGGCAGCCGACGGCATTGGTCGCGGAGAGTAAGCGCCACGTCGACGACGCCGTAGGCCCAGAACCCCGCCGCAAAGAAGGCAAAGAGGGCGCCGAGCAGCAACATGTCCGAAGCCTAACCGTGCGCCGCAAATAACTCCTATCTGGACGCATTAAGTGATCCGCGGCCATCTATGCCCCTTGCGTCACCGTAGGTCACGGCGAAGTGACTTGTGCGTTGTTTCGTCGTACGCTGGCCCGCGGGTGCAAACAGGGAGTGCGAGACATGCGGCTAAGGCTCTTCGAGCGCGTCCGCCGACTCGCTCATCCGCGTACGGGCCGCCTCCGGTCCCGGCGCGACCGGGCGGGGGAGGCGGCGCGTCCCGACCGGCCTTGGGAGGCCCGTCCGCCGGGCCGCACGGAACCGGCGCGCGGCCAGGGGATCACCGCGCATCCCGAGGCGGCCGGCCGGCATCGCCGGGGCGGGGCGGATGTGCCCCCTCCGCGCGAGATTCCGCCCGGCCCGCCCTGGGCTGACCGTTCCGCTCCTCCCTGGGCCGCTCAGCCCGGGCCGGGACCACTCAGCTCCGGCCCGCCCCCGGGCCGGCCACCCGCGCCAGGTCCCGCCCACCACCAGTCCGGTCAGCACCAGCCGGGCCAGCACCAGCCGGGCCAGCACCAGTCCGGCCCGCCACCGGCTACGCGGCCGCCCGCCCGGCCCCCGGCCGCGGGACACGGGGACGGCGCCGCGGTGCCGGCCGGCGGGGCCCGGGCCCGGGTCCGTCCCGGCCCGGAACCGTACGGGACGGCTCCGGTCGCCCCGCCCGCCACGGCCACCTCGGCCGCGGC
>DASWVA010000425.1:0-5944 GCA_036401415.1 Streptosporangiaceae bacterium | reverse complement strand
AGGTCCTTGAGCCGCGCCGCGCCCTGAACCTGGCGGCTCATCCGCGGGTTGGCCGCGAACCGGTCAGCGTGCCGGTCGATGAACGCCCAGTAGCCCGTGGTGAACGGGCACGCCTGCGGCCCGAGCCGGACCGACGGCCGGTACTCACAGTCGCCGCAGTAGTCGCTCATCCGGTTGATGTAGGCGCCACCGCCCGCATACGGCTTGGTGGCCATCAGGCCCCCGTCGGCGTGCTGGGACATGCCGACCACGTTGGGCACCATCACCCAGTCGTAGCCGTCCACGAAGTTGGTGTGGAACCACTCGGTCACCTGCGCCGGGTCCCAGCCCTGCTGCAACGCATAGTTGCCCAGCACCATCAGCCGGAGGATGTGGTGGGCGTAGCCGTGCTCACGGACCTGGGCCAGCGCATCGGACAGGCAGCGGGCCCGCACCGCGTCCGCGTCCAGGCCGGTGAACCAGTCCGGCAGTGCGCGCCGGGCCCCCAGCTGGTTGCGGTGCCGGTACTCGTCGCCGAAGTGCCAGTAGACGTGCCACACGTAGTCACGCCAGCCGATGACCTGACGGGTGAATCCCTCCACGCTGGCGATGGGAGCGGCACCCTGGCGGTAGGCCTGCTCGGCGGCCCGCACACACTCGACCGGGTCGAGCAGGCCCAGGTTGAGCGCCGGAGACAGGTGGCTGTGGGCCAGAACCGGGTCGGCGGCCAGCATGGCGTCCTGGTTCGGCCCGAAGGCGGGCAGCCGGTCCCGCACGAACGCGCGCAGCGCGGCCAGGGCCTCCGTCCTGGTCACGGGGAACTCCCGTGGCCCGTCCCGCCCGGTCAGCCGGATCGCCCCGGCTTTCTCCCAGGCGTCCAGGTCGCGGCGGACCTGGTGGTCGATCTCGTCCTCGGCCGGCGGCCTGGGTGGCGGCACGTTCAGGCCACCTTCCGGTGGCGGCTCCCGGTTGTCGTGGTCAAAGTTCCACCGGCCGCCGGCCGGGTCGTCCCCGTCCATCAGCACGCGCAGCCGCACCCGGGCGTCGCGGTAGAAGTCCTCCAGCAGCAGCCGGCGCCGTCCACGGCCCTGGGCCCAGGCCGCGAACTCCTCCGCGCCGGTCGCGAACCCGCGCGACGGCAGCACCGTGACCTGCGGCAGGCTGCGCACGAACCGGTCCGCGGCGAAGCTGGTGGGCCCGCACACGGTGAGCGCGCCGCCGGTCCTGCTCAGCGCCTCGCGGTAGGTGTCAGCCTGGATGAACTGCGCCTGGTCACCGAGTTCCGCGGCCCGGTGCCGGAGGGCGGACAGCACCAGATGGGCCCGCCGCCGGTGCACCGGGCGGCGGGCGAACGCCGCCCGCGACTCGATCAGCAGCACCGGCTGACCCGGGTCGTCCAGGAAGTGGGGCCCCAGCTGGTCGGCGAACAGCCAGCGGCGGGCCCGCGGATCGTCAGGAATGACCGGCCACCCCGGTCAGTGGCCCACGTCCGGCATCGGCCAGGTACTCGCGGGCGGCGCGGGTCCCGGACGCCATCGCCCCCTGGACCGAGCCGGTGGCCCGGTGGTCGCCGCACACGTAGCGGCCGCCGCCCAGGCGGGTGGGCTGGCTGAGCGGGTGAGGCGCCGGCATGGCGGGCAGGGCGCCGTGCACCGGGTAGCTGGCCAGGTGCTCCCAGCCCGCGGTGTCCGTGCCGTACAGCTCGGCCAGCCGGCCCCGGACGTCCGGTTCCCGGTCGCTGGCGTCCCCCAGCACCGAGCTGGAGATCAGGGCCCGCCCGCGGGGCGCGAACGTGTCCGAAACCTCCGACAGCACCACGGTGTTGAGGATCTTCCGCTCGGTGTCCACCAGCAGCGTCGGCTCGGTCAGCGGCGAGACCGCCGCCGCGTGGTAGAAGGTGGTCACCGTCCGGGTCGCCGGGACGCTGATGCTGTCGCCGAGGAGCTGGCCGGCTTCCGCCGCCGCGGTCGCCACGACCACCGCCCGGCCCGGGAGCTCGCCGCCGTCCGGCAGCGCCACGCCGTGGTCGGTGAGCGCGGTCACCGGTGTGCCGAGCCGCACGGTGCCGGGCGGCAGCTGGGCCGCGAGCTGTTCCGGCACGGCCTGGATACCGCGGCGCGGCAGGCACAGCGTGCCGCGCAGCTGGGTTCGCCACACCAGGTGAAAGAACCGGCCACTGGTCTCCAGCTCGTCCTCCAGGAACACCCCGGCCAGGAACGGCCGGAAAAACAGCTCACACAGTTCCTGCGAGACCCCGGCCTCGCTCAGCGCCGCGAACGTGGTCCGGTCCGGCTGCCGTTTGATCAGCCCGGCCGGCAGCAGCATGTCGGTGGCGCTCAGCCGGATCAGGGCCAGCACGTCGGCCGGCCCGCCCAGCCGCCCGCGCAGCAGATCCACCGCCCCGGCGGGCTGCCGGGTCGGGTCGGCGAACCGCAGCCGGCGGCCGCCCGTCTGCAGCAACGCGCCGGGGGTGAACGGCCGTAGCTGCAGCGCCCGCAGGTTCAGGCGGCGCTTCACCTGCGGGTAGGAGGTGTTGAACACCTGAAAGCCGCGATCCAGCCGGAAGCCGTCCCGCTGATCGGTCCGCATCCGGCCCCCGACGGCGTCGGCCGCGTCCAGGATCTGCACCGGCACCCCCGCGGCGATCAGGTCCAGCGCGCAGGCCAGTCCGGCGACCCCGGCACCGACGATGAGCACAGGCGGTTCGGTGTGTGGCGGCATGGGATGGTCCTACCCGGCCTGGCCCGGCCAATCCGGCTCGCCCGGGGAAGTTCGGGCTGGTCAGTCACGCCTTGGGGGCACCGCCTGAGCGCTGATCAGCGTCCGCAGTTCGGGCCAGGACTGGGCGAGGGCGGGGAGCAGCGGGTACCCATCGACCTCTTCCAGGGGGACCCAGCGGAGCGCGGCGGTTTCCCAGGTCGCCCAGCCCGACCCGATCGTGACCGGCGCGTCCGAGGCCAGCGGGACCATGAACGTGGTGTAGGACCAGCCGCTGACACAGGCGTACTGGTGGCGGCCGGCGGCTGACACTCCCGCCAGGTCCAGGCCGGGGACTTCCTCGGACGCCTCGCGGACGGCGGCTTCCCATGGGGTCTCACCCGGGTCGATGGCGCCGCCGATGGTGCTCCAGGTGCCGCCCTGATGGGTGCCCTCGCTGCGCAGGGCGAGCAGGACGCGAACACCGGCCGGGGTGAGGGTGAAGGGGAGCAGGCCGGCCGCACCGCGGACGCCCCAGTGCCGTCCGTGCACCGGGCACCTCAGCCAGCCGCTCATCTCTGCGAGCCTAGTTGTCCCGGATCAGTACCCTGATAGCCATCGCGGGGCGGGAGGTCCCGGCGGGGGGGTGGCCGGAACCAATAAGGTCCTGGGTGCGCCGGGCACGCGACCTCGGCGCGAACCGAACGGGAGGGCAGGGTGTGAGGCGGACGGCCGGCGTGATCGCCAGGACCTGCCTCGCCGGCGCGATCGCTCTTCCCCTGGTGGCGCTCGTGCAGGCGTGTACCGCGTCGCCGGGCGCGGATCCTGTCGCACCCCCGTCCGCCCCGGCGGTCACCAACCCGGTCAGCAGCCCCGTCACCAGCCCGGTCACCAGCGTCAGCCCGGGCCGGTCCGGGCCGCCGGTCGTGGCGTCGCCGGCCGCCCGGCACCAGGATCCGTTCGGCCCGGCGGCCGCTTCGTACGTGACCGGCCGCACGGGCACGGTGACCGCGGCCGTGTACGACGTTACGACCGGTCAGACCTGGACCTTCGGGAGTACCAGGCCGCAGGCCGAAGCCAGCATCGTCAAGCTCGATATCCTCGAGGCGCTCTACGCCCGGCATGGCGGCGGGACCGGCGGCCTGCCGGCCAGCGATGTGCCGCTGGCCCAGCAGATGATGGAGGACAGCGACAACGACGCCGCGACCAGCCTGTGGTACGCCGCCGGGGGGCCGTCCCAGATCGCGTCGTTCAACAGCTCGGCCGGCCTGACCCACACCTCCCCGTCCTCCTGCGTGCAGTGCCCCGGCTTCCCCTGGCCAGGGTGGGGCCTCAGCACGACCACTCCCACCGATCAGCTGACCCTGCTGCGGGAGCTGATCAGCCCCAGTTCCCTGCTGACCAGCGCCCAGCGCAGTTCGGCCCTGGAGCTGATGGAGAACGTGACCCCCGCCCAGCGCTGGGGGGTGAGCGGCGGGGTGCCGTCCCAGGCCACGGTGGCGCTGAAGGACGGCTGGCTGCCACTGAACGCCGCCAGCACCAATTGGCAGGTCAACAGCATCGGATGGGTCTCAGGCGGTGGCCGCGGCTACCTGATGGCCGTGCTCACCACCGGCAACCCGAGTGAGCAGTACGGCATCACCACCATCGACCAGCTGGCCGCGCTGGTCTGGCGGCACATGGCCTGACCGGGCCCCGCGTCAGAGCTGGCCGGTGGTGTACCGGGTCAGTCCGTAGCTGGCCGCCACCTGGTCCCACGCGCTGACGAACGCGCCCTTGTCGTTGGTGGCCTGCACGTCCGGGGTACCGGACGCCCGGAAGTTGGCGTCGCCGTGGTCCTGCTTGGCGCAGCCCCTGGACACTTCGTCCTGCGCCCACTTGCCCAGGTCCTGATCCACCGAGGCCGATGCCTGCCAGGCACCGGTCAGGTCGCGCAGCATGGCCGCGGGCAGCTTGGCACGACCGGGCATCTGAGCCAGCTGCTGGACGAGCCGCTGCCGGCCGGCCGCTCCGGTCTGGAACGCCTGCGGGGCCCGGCTGAGCCCGGCTGAGCAGTTGTTGACCGCGCCGACCGCGCTCACGATCTCGTCCCGGTCGGCGACGCTCTGCGCGAGCAGGGCGGCCAGCGCGCGGGCGGCGGTCTGCTCGGTGGGTGCCGCGGCTCCGGCGGACCGGGTGGGCCGCTGGCTGGCGGCCGGCCGGGCCGCAGCGGCGTGCGAGCCGCCCCCCAGGCTGTGGATCGCGTGCACGACCAGCAGGGCGGGGACCACCAGCACCGCGGCCAGTAGCGCGAACAAGCCGATGACCAGCGGCTTGCGCGGGCGTGGCCGGTCATCGCCGGCCCGCGCGTCGGTGATGGACGGCGGGGCCGCCTGCTCCCACGCAGGGTTGAAGCCGACTTCGTCCATCCAGCTCGAACCGAACTGCGCCGTCTCCCCGGACGAAGGGGGCGGCGGGGTGGACGTCCCGGCTGGGAGGGAATACCGGGTCGAAGGCGGCTGGTATGGGGTGCCGGGCGGGGGCGGCGTGGGGCGCACCCAAGCTGACGCGGCGGGGCCGGGCGGCGGGTAGGCCGCGCCCGTCGGTGGGTACGCGGGCCCGGTGAGCGTGGCGGAGGAGTCGGGCGGAGACGAAACCGGAGCCGGCGCAGCGCCGGGCAGGGGGGCGTGAGCCGGCGGCGGGTACGCGGGCCCGGTCGGAGGGGCGGCCAGAGCGGGCGGGGCCGCGAAGCCGATTTCCCGTGATGGCACGCTTGGCTCATGAGAGGGCACGCCGGCCTGGCTGACCACGGCCGTGTCCGCGTCCGCCGGAGCCGTGGCGTGCCCGCAGTCGCCGCAAAAGCGGGTGCCTGGTCTCAGCCCGCTACCGCACTGCACGCAAAATCGCGGCTGACCCCCCATGCGTCTCCTGATCCACTCGGCAGCAGGTCCGGCCCGCCCGGACCGGCCGCGGCAAAGTGAAGGCGCCGCTGCCTCCCGCTGCCGGTGCGAGTTCCGCTCGGGCGTGCCAGGCCAGCATATTTGCTGAGGCCCGGGTGAGAAGGCTAATGCTCCCGTTCGGGCACAGAGGTGACGCGCGGTCACTGACGGCCGGCCGAAGCGGAAAGCCGAGGAGACCCCTGTCTTGTCGCGCTGGCGGCCTGGACGTACGCTCGTGGTAATGCTGTCGTCGCGATGCGGTGCCCTGCCGTGATCGCGTCGGGTCGCGGAAGTTCAGCGGGTGGACCAGTTCAGGTCGCGCGCACCTCCCCAACCCGTCATGATCAGGG
>DASWVA010000424.1:0-4721 GCA_036401415.1 Streptosporangiaceae bacterium | reverse complement strand
GGCCTTGCCGGTGACGCCGATGCCGCTGTGTGACCTGACCATCGGGTTCCTTTCCCGCGGTGCCGCTGAGCCGAAAGCTACCGGCTCTGTCAACGACCAGGGGGCAGGCGGCGTTCCGGCACGCCGGCGCAGGCTACCCGGTGATCCCTCGTAACGTCGGACGCATGCGCATCGGGGACATCGACCTTCATCCCATCGCCGACGGGACCTTCCGGGCCTCGTCGCAGTATTTCGGGGAGCACGTCGCGGCCCGCGGCCATGAGGACCTCTCATCCGCCACGGGATGGCATGGCTGCCGATCGGCGCCCTGGGCATCGCGCCGGCCAGCATCGACGACGTCGTGTGCACCCACCTGCACGCCGACCATTGCGGCTGGCTGTTCGACGCTGCGGCTCGGCCGGTGTTCGCGAACGCTCGTATCTGGTTCGGGGCCGCGGACTGGGATAACTTCGTCCTCAACCCGGACACCAAGATGTTCGGCCACATCCGCCGCTGGCCCTGCTGGCCGGTACGGGCCCTACGCTGGGATCATGGCAGGTACCGGTTCGAAGGCGGCGACGTTCTCCTGGGCGGTGGCAGGTGGCCTGAGCGCGTGGGCGCTGGCCCGGGCCAGCGCGGCTGATCGTGTGCGTCTGACCGAGGACGCCGCGGCGCCCCTGATCTCGTTCACCCCGCAGGTGGCCCGCGTTGCGCCCCTGGCCGCGCTGGGCCTGCAGCTGAACAGGCGGCGGGGACCGGCCGCCGTCGCCGCCCTGGCCGCGGCCACGCTGGGCCTGCTGGTCCGGCCGCGCCAGCTGGCCCGGTCACAGCCGGACAATCACGGGCCGACGCTGCGGGTAATTACCCTCAACCTGTGCGTCGGCCGGGCCGACGCTGATGCCACCGTGAGCCTGGTCCGCCGGCTCGCGGCGGACGTGCTCTTCGTCCAGGAACTCACTGAGGACGCGGTACGCCGGCTGAAGCAGGCCGGACTCGACGACCTGATGCCGCACACCCAGCTGGAGCTGCGGGGCGGCCCGCGCGGCTCGGGCATCTACTCACGGTTCCCGCTCAGCGTGGGCCCCTCCATGGCTCCCGCCCACGCCGCGCAGCCGACCGCGCAGCTCACGCTGCCCGGCGGGGAAGCGGTGGACCTGATCTGCGTGCACCCGAGCGCGCCGACCCCGGAGCAGGCGGGCGCCAGCCGCTGGCGCCAGGAACTCGGCGCGCTGCCGCCGCCCGGCCCGCGGTCCGCGGTGGTGGCCGGGGACTTCAACGCCACGCTGGACCATGCCGCCTTCCGCGGCCTGCTGCGCCTCGGTTACGCCGACAGCGCGCAGCAGACCGGAAGCGGGCTGATTCCCACCTGGGGACTGCCGGGCCGCGGCGCGGTGCTCACCCTGGACCACGTACTGCTGAATCAGGGCTGCACGGTGCTGGACTATTCCGTGCACGTGGTCCCGGGCAGCGATCACCGGGCCGTCTATGCCGAGATCCAGCTCCAGTGGTGAGAGGCCTCCAACGCTAGGAGCTACAGGTGTCGTTGCCGCTCCAGCCAGAAATGTAGAGGGTGATCGGCACGCTGTTCAACGGCAGGGCCAGCAATTTCCCTTGGTTGAAGGCGAAGCTGTGATAGATATTGGCAACGTAGTAGGAGAACCCGCCCTTGTTATTACCGGAGCAGAAGTAGGCGACGTTCCAGTTACCGGTGAACCTCCACGTACCGGTGTAGCCGAAGCACCAGTCAGTGTCGATCCCGGCTGCGAGATTGAGCATGTCAATATCGACCCAGGTCGTCCGAAGGCCGTTACACTCTCGCCACGTAATCAGCGGTATGAAGCCGCCAGCGGTGCCGCTGCCGCGCGCGGCTGGGCTGGGGAGGAAATAGATGCTGCGGTTCGTCGGGGTGGTCGTCGCGGCGCCGGCGGCGCCCTGAGCGGGAGCGGTGGCGGCGTCGTGCGTGGCTGGAGCGGCGAGGGCCGCAGAGGCCGCGGACACCGTCAGCGAGAGGCCGAGGCAGAGACTGGCCGCCATGACCAGCATCGCCATCATTCGTCTGCGAAGCACCTGATTCCTCCTTCGGGGACACTAAACGGATGAGCAGTCAGCAATTAAATGACAGTCAATTCCGATCCACCGAATAAAAGGCTGGAAATGACCGTTCGGCACGCTGATGGTAGCGTTACCCGGCGACCTGGAACCAGGCAATCTGACCGGCAATCTGACCGGCAAGATCGCGGGCCGCTTTAAGGCGGCTCGACTTTCGCATTTCCCGGAGGTCCGGCGATGCGGGCAGCCCCGGCAGGCTGAAACAGGCCCTGATCGAGGGGACCGGGATAGGACCACAGCCCGTCCTGGCGGGCGAAGCCGCCCGTCTCGGTGAGAACGCCCCGCCGCCCGTCCCGGACGTAGATGGCGCGGAACCGGACCGTGCGGCGGGCCGCCCGCCGGCCAGATCTGGTACTACCGCGTTTGTAGTTGACTTACCGTGGGTGTATGACCCTGCCCGCTTCGGCTCACCCCGGCACCGGTCCCGGATCGGCCAAGGTGCTCGTCGTCGAGGATGACCCGGGAGTGGCGTCCCAGCTGGTCCGGGCGCTGACCCGGGGCGGTTACGCCGTGGACCACGTCGCCACCGGCCGCGCGGCGCTGAACCGCGGCCGCCCCGACGTGGTGCTGCTCGACCTCGGGCTGCCCGACACCGACGGCGTGCAGGTGTGCCGCCTGCTCCGGCAGCGATCAGAGGTGGCGATCATCGTCGTGACCGCCTTCGGGGAGGAGTCGGACCGGGTCAGCGCGCTGGATGCGGGCGCCGACGACTACCTGGTCAAGCCGTTCGGGCTGAACGAGCTGCTGGCCCGGATCCGGGCCGTGCTGCGGCGGATCCGGCCCGAGGGCGACGTGATCCGTTACGGGCCGCTGACCGTGGATCTGCGGACCCGCAAGGTGCTGGTGAACGGCGCCGAGGTGGCGCTCACCCCGAAGGAGTTCGACATCCTGGAGTGCCTGGCTTCCGACCCGGGCCGGGTGCAGAGCCGGCAGGACATCCTGGAGACGGCCTGGGACGCCAACTGGTACGGGCCGACCAAGGTACTGGACGTGCACATGACGTCGCTGCGCCGCAAGCTGGGGGTGACAGGGCTGATCGAGACCGTGTACGGGCGCGGCTTCCGGCTCGGCGACCTGTGATGGCCCGGGCGGGCGGGCGCTGATGGCCCGGCGGATCGCGGTGGCGGTGCTCGCCCTCATCACCTTGGTGCTGGCGGTGGTGGCGGTTCCGCTCGGCCTGCTGATCTCGGGGCAGGACCGCAGAGACTTCCAGGCCGGGGCCTCGACGGCCGCGATCACCGTAGCCAATGTGGCCGAAGAACGCCTCGACGACGGTACCCACGGTCCCGCGCTGGGCCGCTCGATCCGTGAGATGGGCCGCCAGGGTGATGACCTGGCCGTCTACGGCTCGGCGGGTCAGCTGGTGGTCAGCACCGATGACCGGCCCGCGGTGACCCGGTCCCTCCGGCCACCGGTGACCACCCAGGTCACCTACGCGGCCGGGAACCGGCTGGTCGTGCTGGCCCCGGTGGTGCCGGACGACGGCTCCGGCTCGGTGGGCACGGTGGCGCTGTCCCGCTCCACAATCGGCCTCGACCACCGGATCATGGTCTTGTGGTCGCTAATCGCGGTGGTGGCCGCGGCCGGCCTGGCCGCCGCGGCGGTGGTGGCCATCGGCCTGGCCCGCTGGCTCACCCGGCCCATCTCCACCCTGGCCGCCGCGGCTCAGCGGCTGGGTGAGGGAGAGCTGGGTACCCGGACCCGCGTCCGCACCGGTCCGCCCGAGGTCCAGGACCTGTCCGCCGCGTTCGACACCATGGCAGCCCGGATCGAGTCGCTGGTGCGCGGCAACCAGGCGCTGATGGCGGACGTGTCGCATCAGGTCCGTACCCCGCTGGCGGCGCTGCGGCTACGGCTGGACCTGCTGGCCCAGGACGCCGACGAGCCGACCGCCGCCGAACTGGCCGGGGCGCAGGAGGAGATCGCCCGGCTGGCCCGGATGACCAACGGGCTGCTCGCGGTGGCCCGGGCGGAGAACGACACGGTTCAGGCCCGGCCGGTGGACGTGACCACGATCGCCCGGGACCGGGTGGAGACCTGGCGCCCGGTGGCGGCCGAACGCGGCGTCACCCTGGCCGTGGCCGCCACCGCACCGGTGCCGGTCCGGCTGGGCCAGGACCACCTGGAACAGATCCTGGACAACCTGCTCGCCAACGCGCTCGACGCGCTGGACTCCAGCGGTACCATCACCGTGCTGACCCGGGCCGCCGAATCGCGGGCTGAGGTCGTGGTCCGCGACGACGGTCCCGGCCTGAATGACCAGCAGCGGCGTGCTGCGTTCCACCGGTTTGCCACCGGCGGCGGCGGCGGGGCCGGGCTCGGCCTGGCCATCGTGGACCGGCTGGCCACCGCCAACGGGGGAGCGGCCACCCTGTCGGACACCGACGGCGGCGGCCTGACCGTCACCATTGACCTGCCCCGGTGCGATGCGAGGGCCGAGTCCGGCGTCGACGCGCAGACCGTGGTGCCCGCGCCGGGTTCAGGAGGCCGCCGCGTTCTTAACCAGAAGTGAACCCTGCCTGAGCCAGTCCCTCGGCCGCCCCCGGCAGGCTGGATACCATGCCAGCACCGGAATACCGGTCACGTTCGGGAGTATCAGCGCCGAACCGTGCTGTGGCGCAGCGCCAGCGGAT
>DASWVA010000423.1:0-1526 GCA_036401415.1 Streptosporangiaceae bacterium | reverse complement strand
CGGACGCCCAGATCGTGGTCACCGGAGCGCTCGGGGCCGACTCCAACGCCCACGTGCCCAACGAGTGGCTGAACATCGGTTTCGCCCAGCGGATCACCCAGGCCGTCGCCCACCTCCTGGACGCCCACGCCCGCAGCTAGGTCCCGCTGACCCGGTCAGGTCAGCAGGTCAGGTCAGGTCAGCAGGTCAGGTCAGGCGTCTTTGGGGCGGTACTGGAGACGCTTGCGGGCGGTCTCGCTGACGCCGGCGCGGTCGTTGCGGGCGGCCAGCTGGCGGGCCTGGTCCAGGTCGACCGGGGTGAGCAGGCCGTTGGCGAGCAGGAAGCCGGCCAGGTTGCGGGAGTGCCCGCGCTCGTTCCAGATCATGCTCTGGAGGAGCTTCTTGTAGTCGGAGATCGCGCCCTCGCCGGACAGGTCCAGGGCGACCACCACGTCCATCATGGGCACGGTGGCCGGGGCGGCCAGGCCCAGGATGTACTCCTGGTAGTAGAAGGCCATGGCCAGCCGGGCGGTGCTGTTGCGTTCGAACCACGCGCGGACCCGGGCCACGGCCTCCTCCCCCGCCGGGCCGCCGGGCCGTGCTCGCCCGGGCCGGACCCGGCCGTCCTGGGTGACCGGCTGGGTGTCGGTGCGGGGCCCGGGCGGGGGGACGGCCGGCTCGGCGGCGAACTCCAGCCGCAGCCGGACCACCCAGCTGGCCACGCTGACCAGCCAGCTCCCCTCCTCCAGAACGACCGGCAGGGCTTCGTAGCGGACGGGGGCCATCGGCAGTACGTGCCGGGCCGCCTTCTGCACGGCCTCGGCCGGGGCCGGGGTGGCCTCGCCGCCGTCGGGGGCCAGGTAGACCCGGTAGGTGGTGTCCCGGCTGAACAGCTCCCAGTGGTGGTGCACGTAGCGCAGGCCGGCGCAGCGTGGCGCCCGGTGCAGGGTCAGGTCCTCGTTCGCGCTGAGCAGGCCGCGGTCGAGCCAGGTGATCTCGTCCGGCGGGCAGCGCGACCATTCCCCGCGCACCGCCGGCCATATGGAGAGATGGCCGGTCGTCACGAGGACGACTTTAGCGGCCGGGGTCAGCCGATCTGCACCTCGGACTGCAGCGCGTCCGGGCGGGTTCCCCAGCGGATCGAGTCACCCGTCTGGACCGGGTGCTCCCCGGTCACCGGGCGGCCGTTGACCGAGATGCCGTTCATGCCGAGGTTGGTCACGTACCACTGGCCGCCGTCGTAGGTGAACTTGGCGTGCTCACGAGACACGGTGGGCACCTCGGGCAGGCCCAGCTCGACCGAGTGGCCACGGCCGGCCCGGGCGCCGGAAATCGTGGTCTCGGCGACCTTGCCCCCGGTGATCAGGCGCAGCGGCGGCGCCGCGTGGTGGTTCTGCTCCAGCACGGTGGGAAGGCCGCTGACCGGGGCGGTCCGGTCCTGGGCCCGGGCGTACCCGTCGCTGGGCCCGTAGGCCCCGTGATCGGGAACCAGCTGCGGCCGCGGGTACGGCGCCGGGGCGGGCGCCGGGGCCGGCGGCTCGGGCGCC
>DASWVA010000422.1:0-5382 GCA_036401415.1 Streptosporangiaceae bacterium | reverse complement strand
GGGTTTCGGAGCCTGACCGCGGGCGGCCCCCCGGCGCCCGGCCGCGGGCGGCCCGCAGAGGCTGGCCGTCCGCAGAGGCGGACGGCCACCGGCTGATTCGGGCTCTTGTACCACACCTGTTCTGGCGTTGCGGCCTGCTCGGGAAGCTCCCTGGTACACTTTGCGTTATCCGTGGTACGGATGCGGCAACCGCAGCGCGCCGAAGCTGGCGCGGCAGCGGCCAGCCGCATCAGCGGGCGTTTCGGCTGTTCAGCGTCAGCGACTCGGCATGGCCAGCGCGCATGGGAGCGCGTGGTCATCGCGCCGCTGGCCTCGCTGACGGTCTGGCCGGCGGAACTTCAGCCGGCGACAGCGGCACAGCCAGGAACGCCCCCGGATACGGACCAGTGCCGCGTACGGTCCTGACCACGCGGCGACATGACGACGGCTCTCCGCCCGCCACCCGAGGGCAGCAGGATCGGAGGGTACCGATGGAGGCTGAACGCCCTGACAAGCGAAACATTGGCCGGGCAGCGAGCGTCGGGGGACACCGACGCCCTGAATGAGGGTCCCGGCAGCGAGAACGTTCTGATCGACGAGGTGGTGGAGCAGACCCTCACCACCACCGATTCACGCGCGGAAGACGCGCATGCGGTCCCCTTCCGCGACCTCGGCGTTTCCGAGACGATCTGCCTCGCCCTCGAGGGCGCGGGGATTATGACGACCTTCCCCATCCAGGCGCTGGCCCTGCCGATCGCGCTGGGTGGTTACGACATCATCGGCCAGGCGCGGACGGGCACCGGCAAGACGCTGGGCTTCGGTATCCCGCTGCTGCAGCGGCTGGAGGCCAACGGGCCGGCCGACCCCAAGTCGCCGCTCGCCCTCGTGGTGGTACCGACCAGGGAACTGGCCATGCAGGTCGCCGACGACCTGCGGATGGCTGGCGCGGGTCTCGGCGCCCGGGTGCTGACCCTGTACGGCGGCCGTGCCTATGAGCCGCAGATCTCGGCCCTGAAGGCCGGAATCGACGTGGTGGTCAGTACTCCCGGGCGGCTGCTGGACCTGGTGGGCCAGCGGCACCTGGAGCTGGGTCACGTGCAGACGCTGGTGCTGGACGAGGCGGACAAGATGCTGGACCTGGGTTTCCTGCCCGACGTCGAGCGCATCCTGCAGCTCACTCCGGACAGCCGGCAGACGATGATGTTCTCGGCCACCATGCCGGGTGAGGTCGTCACGCTGGCCCGGCGCCACCTGCGGCGCCCGACCCACGTCCGGGCCGAGACGATCGACGCATCGGCCTCTGTGCCCACCACCCAGCAGCACGTCTTCCGTACCCACCAGATGGACAAGATCGAGGTGCTGGCGCGGTTGCTGCAGGCGGAGGGCCGGGGCCTGACCATGGTCTTCACCCAGACCAAGCGGGCCGCCGATCAGGTCGCCGGGGCGCTGGCCACCCGCGGGTTCGCGGTGGCCGCGGTACACGGTGACCTGGGCCAGGGCCAGCGCGAACAGGCGCTGCGGGCGTTCCGGGCCGGCAAGGTCGACGTGCTGGTGGCCACCGACGTGGCCGCCCGCGGGCTCGACGTCGACGACGTGACCCACGTGGTCAACTTCGAGTGCCCGGATGACGACAAGGCCTACCTGCACCGCATCGGCCGGACCGGGCGGGCGGGCAAGGACGGGGTCGCGGTCACGTTCGTCGACTGGCGCGACATGCAGCGCTGGAAGCTCATCGACACCGCGCTGAACCTCAACCAGGCCGAACCGGTCGAGACGTACTCCACGTCCGACCACCTCTACACCGAGCTCAGCATTCCGCGCGGCATCACCGGCACCCTGCCCCGGGCGATGCGCAGCCGTGCGGGGCTGGACGCTGAGGCCGTGGAGGACATCGGCGAGACCGGCGGGCGTGCTCCGAACGGCCGCGGTGGCGCCCGGAGCCGGACCCGGCCCGGGCGCGGATCATCCGGTGAGGGGCGTAGCTCCTCCGGTGACGAGCGCAGCTCCTCCGGTGACGGGCGCAGCTCCTCCGGTGACGGGCGCAAGCCGGCCGGATCAGGCGGGCCGGCCGCCGGGCATGACGACGACGCGGCCCCGCGGGAGCGCAGCAGCCGCAGCCGGCGGCGCACCCGCCGTGGGCAGGACGTCGGCGCCGACGCCACCATGACCGTCTCGCCGGGCGGCAGTTCGGCGACGGTGGGTGCTCCTCCGGCGGCGGTGTTCTCGGCTCCGGTGGGCGCTCCGGTTCCGGTGGCGGTGTTCTCGGCTCCGGTGGGTGCTCCGGCTCCGGCCGGGGTGGACAGCACAGCCGGTGCGGCGCATTCGGAGGAGCATTCAGCCGAGGGCGCCCGGACCCGCCGGCCCCGGCGCCGCCGGTCGCGCAGCGGGACCGGCGCCACTACCGGAAGCGACGCCAGCCCGGGTGACGGCAGCAGTCCTGGCACCGGAAGCGGCACTGGCGACGCCGGCCCCGGAAGCAGTGCCCCGGGCGACGGCCAGCCCGGGTCCTGAGTTATCACGCGCAGGCTGGCCAGGGCGCGGTTCCCCGGACACGGGGAACGTTGACTGGCCAGCCGGCGCACGTGCGTCAGCACGCCGACACGTACGCGTGATCTGACCGTCATCGTCGCGTGATTCAATGTTCTCAGCGACGCTCCCCCGTACGTCTATCCAGCCTGAGCATCAGTACCGCTCGGCTCGACAAGGGTTCCCACGGTGAGCACACCCACGTCCCTCAGCCTGCCTGACAATGTCCGGCGAACGGTCGTCGAAACCAGCCGCGGCAGCTTCGCGGCCCTTGAAGCCATGCCGGGCACCGGCGTCTGCGAACGGCAGCCGGCGGTCCTGGTCCCCGGCTTCACCGGGAGCAAAGAGGACTTCCTGGCCATCCTGCACCAGCTGGGTGCGGCGGGACGCCGGGTCCTCGCCGTCGACCTGCGCGGGCAGAACCAGACCCCCGGCCCGGACGATCCAGCGGCCTACGCCATCAGCGAGCTGGGCGCGGATGTCACCGCGATCGTCGACGCCGTGGCGGCGCGGGTGGCCAGCAGCAACGGCTCAGCTCACGCTGACGGCGGGGCGGGCCCGGTGCACCTGGTCGGGCACTCGTTCGGAGGCCTGGTCGTCCGCGAGGCCATGCTGGCCGGCACGGCCGGGGTCGGCTCGCTCACGCTGATGAGTTCCGGCCCGGCCCGGCTGACCGGCCCGGCCGCTGACGAGCTCACCGGCCTGCTCGGTTATCTGGACGGCAGCAGCCCCGAGGTCATGCGGCACATCATCGAGCAGATCTGGGACTCCACGCTGGGCCCGCAGGCGGTTGCGGCGGGCGTTGCGCCGGACATCGTGACCTTCCTGCGGGAACGGATGCTGGCCAACTCCCCGGTCGGGCTGCAGGTCATGGCCGAGTATCTGCTGCGCGCCCCGGACCGCACCCGTGAGCAGGCCGGACAGCTGCAGGTCCCGGTGCTCGTGCTGTACGGCGAGGATGACGACAAGTGGGAGCCCGCGGCCCAGGAGGAGATGGCCGCCCGGCTGGGAGCGCAGCGGGTCTGCATCCCGGCTGCGGCCCACTCCCCCGCTGTCGATGCCCCCGAGACCACGGCCAGCGCCCTCAACGTGTTCTGGCGGGCCGCCGAGGGCGGTCCCGACCAGGCTCGCCAGCGTGCTGGCCACCGGGCTTACCAGGGTTAGCCCCGGCGATTCGGCGCCTCACCTGCGCCTGAGCCGGCCGGACGCGGTCAGGGGTTCCCGTCGGCGAGACCGTCCCAGGGCTTACGGGCGCTGGAGGCCGCCTGGCCCTCCGGGCAGTGCTGGCGGAAGTCGCACCAGCCGCAGCCGGGCCCGGTCCGGGGCGCAAACACCTCGTCGTACTGCTCGACGGGCAGGCCAGCGCGGAAGGCCTGGTCGGCGGCGGCGCATTCGGTGGCGATGTCCTCGGCCCGGCTGATGTGCCGGGCCAGCGTTTCGTCGGTGTGCTCCCAGGCCAGCACGGCACCGGTCGGCAGGTGGTGCAGCTCGACCCGGCGGCAGGGTCGCCGCAGAGACCGGGCGGCCGCCACCGCGTACACGGCCAGAGCCAGTGAGCTGCGGGCGTCATCGGTGGTGAGCAGATGACGGCCGGTCTTGTAGTCCACCACCACCAGCTCGGTCCCGTCCTCGGGCACCTCGTCAGGAAACGGGCGCTCGTCCAGGCGGTCGATGCGCCCGGACACCGCGATGCGGTCGGTACGGGTGGCGACCGTGCGCTCCACTCCGACCGGCTCGTCAGCCGGGTCCAAGGTCCCGGTGTAGGCCGTCACCATGGCGCGGGCCCGCGCACGCTGCCGCGCCGACTGCGCCTCGTCGGCAAAACCCAGGTTGATCCAGCCCTGGTCCAGCAGGTCACCGGCGACCGCAGGGGTCCGCCGGGCCAGCGCCAGCCGCCACCACGCGGCCAGCGTGTTGTGCACGCTGGCACCCACGCTGTTGTGCGCCCACGCCGCCCCCTTGGACAGCGGCGGGCGGTCCAGGTAGGTCATCCGGTAACGGCGCGGGCAGTCCAGCCAGGAGGTCAGCCGGGTCGGCGTGCAGGAGTACAGCCTCTGCGGCATCCCGCCGAAGCTGAGCTGCTCCATGGTCTCTGCCTTACCTGGGCGGCCCTGGGCCGGGCTGGTCACCGTGTCTCCCGTAGCTGTTCCGTTGTCCCGGGCAAGTTATCAGCCGGTGCCGACAATTCCGCGACGATGCCGCCGGCCAGGTGGAGACCACCAGGTCAAGCGCCAGCGCGGTCAGTGCTGGTGTGCGAACGCGAGCACCGCCGCCGCGACCAACTGGACGGCGATGGCGGACAGCAGCAGGCCCCCGATGCGGGTCAGCAGCTCGACCCCGTTGTCAGTGAGGAGGCGCTGGATCACCGTGGAGAACCGCATGGCCAGCCAGATGACGATGAACACGGCCACGATGGCCAGCGCCAGGGCCACGAAGCTGGTCACGGTGTGGACCTGGCGCACGAAGAGCATGGTGGCGACGATCGCGCCCGGCCCGGCCAGCAGCGGTGTGCCCAGCGGCACGAACGCCACGTTGGTCCGGGCCCGCTGCTCGGAGGTGGGCTCATCGTTCTTGCCGGTCAGCAGTTCCAGGGACACCAGCAGCAGGAGCAGGCCGCCGGCCCCCTCCAGCGCGGGCAGCCCCACCCCCAGGTAGTGCAGGATCGTCTGACCGAACAGCGCGAACGCCACGATCACCCCGAACGCCACGGCGGCGGCCTGCCAGGCCAGCCGGGCCCGCGCCCGCGCCGACCGCCCGCGGGTCAGGCCCAGGAACACCGGCACCGTCCCCGGCGGGTCGATGATGACCAGCAGGGTGACGAAGACTTCGGTGAAGAACTTCACGGCAAGCCTCTGACCTTAGGTGTTGTGTCACTCG
>DASWVA010000421.1:0-2378 GCA_036401415.1 Streptosporangiaceae bacterium | reverse complement strand
GTTCCCGGATGTGATCCACGCCGTCAAGCAGGAGCCGGACCGGGGCTTCCCGCAGGCCCAGAGTGCCCACGACAACTGCTGGGACTTCGTGTCGCTGGTGCCCGAGTCCACCCACATGCTCATGTGGGTCATGTCTGACCGGGCCATCCCGCGGTCCTTCCGGTTCATCGAGGGCTTCGGCGTGCACACGTTCCGGCTGGTCAACGCCGAGGGCCGGTCCACCTACGTCAAGTTCCACTGGAAACCCAGGCAGGGCATGCAGTCGGTGGTGTGGAACGAGGCCGTCAAGATCAACGGCGCCGACCCGGACTTCCACCGCCGCGACCTGTGGGACGCCATCACCCAAGGTGACTACCCCGAGTGGGAGCTGGGGCTGCAGTTGTTCGACGACGAGTTCGCCGACCGGTTCGCCTTCGACATCCTCGACCCGACCAAGATCATCCCCGAGGAGGAGGTGCCGATCCGCCGGGTCGGCCGGCTGGTGCTGGACCGGATGCCGGACAACTTCTTCCACGACACCGAGCAGGTCGCCTTCTGCACCCAGAACATCGTGCCGGGCGTCGACTTCACCAACGACCCGCTGCTCCAGGGCCGGAACTTCTCCTACGTGGACACCCAGCTCAACCGGTTCAACAGCGCTAACTGGACCCAGATCCCGGTCAACGCGCCCAAGTGCCCGGTCATGAACTTCCAGCAGGACGGGTTCATGAACCTGCGGAACCCCCACACCCGCGCCAACTACGAGCCCAACTCCTGGGGCCCGGAAGTGGGCGGCCCGCGCGAGGACCCGGCCGCCGGGTTCCGCAGCCACCCCGGGCTGGACGCCGGCGGTGACGCCGGACCGAAGCGGCGGCTGCGGCCGGAGAGCTTCGCCGACCACTACAGCCAGGCCCGCCAGTTCTTCGACAGCCAGACCGAGGTCGAGCAGCGGCACATCATCGACGCGTTCGTGTTCGAGCTGAGCAAGTGCGACCGGCCCGACATCCGCAGCCGGGTGGTGGCCCAGCTCCGCAACGTGGGTGACGACCTGGCCGGGGCGGTGGCCGGGGGCCTGGGCCTGCCCGGGCTGCCGGACCCGGCGCCTGCCGCCCGCGAGCCCGTCCGCGGCCTGGCGCCGTCGGACGCGCTCAGCGTCCTGAAGAACGGGCCGGCCAGCTTCGCCGGCCGCAAGATCGGCATCGTGGTCACCGACGGCATCGATGACGGGCTGCTGTCGGGCCTGAAGTCGGAGGCGGAACAGCAGGGGGTCAACGTCGAGCTGATCGCCGCCACCGTGGGCGGTATCCAGCCCGGGGGCGGCGGTGACCGGCTGCCCGCCGACCAGAAGATCGACGGCGCCCCATCCGTGCTGTACGACGCCGTGGTCATCCTGGCCACCAAGCCCGGCGCGGCGGAGCTGGCCAGCCTGCCCGCGGCCCGGGACTTCGTGACCGACGCCTACGCGCACGGCAAGTTCATCGGCTACACCGCCGAGGCGCTGCCACTGTTCGAAGCCAGCGGGGTGGCCAGCCACCTGGACGAGGGCTTCGTCCGCCTCGACGAGCGTTCGTCCGCCGACTTCCTGCGCCAGTGCGGTGAGCTCCGGCTCTGGTCCCGCCAGCTGGCCGGGGGGTGACCGGCCCGGCACCTGACCCGCCCGGTGCCCGGTCCGGGCGGGTGCTGCTGACCGGCTGGTTCAGCTTCCTGCACGGCGAGGCCACCGCGGGCGACGTGCTGGCGCTGGAGGCGGTGCAGGGGGCACTGGACCGGGCGGGTATCGGCTATGAGGTGGCGTGGAGCCCGGTGTTCCGGCCCGGCGCGCTGCGGCTGGAGGACGCCCGGCCCGGCCGGTACACCCACCTGGTCTTCGTGTGCGGGCCGGTGCACGGCGCACCCGTCGCCGGCCTGCACATCCAGTTCGCGGCCCTGCGGCGGATCGCGGTCGGCGTGACCGTCATCGACCGGTCCGATCCGGCCTGCGCCGGTTTTGACCTGGTGCTGGCTCGCGACGGCGATGGCAGCACGCCGCATCGCGACCTGTCCGCGGCCGTCCCGCTTCCTTCAGAACGATCCCGGGTCACACCGGTCCAGGCCGCGCCGCAGATCCCGGTGACCGGCGTGGTGCTGGCCTCCGGCCAGGGCGAGTACGGCGCGCGCCGCCGCCACGAGCAGGTGACCAGGGACCTCACCGGCTGGATCGGCGGCAAGTCCGCGGCGCCGGTCCCGCTGGAAACCAGGCTGGACTCCCGGGACTGGCGGCTGTGCTCCAGCGCCGCGGCGTTCGAGGCCCTGCTGAGCCGGATGGATGTCGTGGTCACCACCCGCCTGCATGGCCTGGTCCTGGCCCTGCGGGCCGGGATCCCCGCGCTCGCGGTCGATCCGGTGGACGGTGGCGGGAA
>DASWVA010000420.1:0-6767 GCA_036401415.1 Streptosporangiaceae bacterium | reverse complement strand
CGAGCGTGGCGAACTTGTTGTAGTTCGCGGTGTCGCCGGTCGCCTTGGCCAGGGACGCGATCGCGTAGTCGGCCGTGTCGTACTCGAGCTGCGTCGACACCGGGCCGTAGAAGTTGCAGCAGCCGTAGGTGCCGTCGTAGGGCAGGTAGCCGTCCTGGAGCAGGGTGGCGTTGCCGGGCCTGATGTTGTTGGTGGTGGTGGCTTCGGCTTCCATGTCCGTCAGGGCCTGGCTGACGTTGAAATCGCGGGCCCCGAATGAATAGGCGTCCGCAATGATCGAATCTGACGGGTCGCCCACCATCACGTAGGATTCCCCGTCGCCCAGATTCCATTTGGGCAGCATTCCGGTCTGGGTGTAGTCGGCCAGCATCGAGGTGACCGCGTCCGACGTCTGCTGCGGGGCGATCATCGCCGACAGCTGGACCTGGTCCCGGTAGATGTCCCAGCCCGACCAGTCGGCGTAGGCCTGGTGCCCGTGGGCGACCGTGTGCACCTTGCCGTCGAAGCCCATGTACTGGCCGTTGTCGTCGCTGAACACGTTGGGGTGCAGCAGCGAGTGGTAGAGCGCGGTGTAGAACTGGGTCTGCTGCGCGGCGTCGCCGCCCCCGATCTGGATCTTGCCCAGCAGCGCGTTCCAGGCCGCCACGTTGGCGTTGCGCACGGCGCTGAAGTTCCAGGCCGGGATCTCGGCCGACAGGTTGGTCGCCGCGTTGGCGTTGCTGGTGAAGGAGATACCGACCTTGGCCGTCACGGTCTGGCTCTTGGTGGTGTCGAAGGTCAGGTAGACCCCGTCCGGGTTGGTCACCGACGTCCGCGGCGCCGCCGTCCGGGCCCCGTGCACGGTGGGCTGCGGCTGCACCCGGGGCCGCAGGTCGGGCCGGGTCCCGGCGAAGACCTTGGCCGACGGGGCGGTCGCCTTCGGGGTGGCCGTGTTCTGGTGGGTCACGTTGTTCTGGGTGACCTGCTTGGCGCCCCTGGTCACCGCCGCGGAGGACGCGGCGGAACCGCCCCAGGTGCCGCTGGCCGTGAACGCGTGGTTGAACACGATGTCGAAGTGCAGGGTGTAGTCGTTCTCCGGCGGCGAGGACTGGCCGCAGAAGTGCCCGCCGGTGACCGAGCCGGTCACCTCGTCGTTCCCGACGGTCTGCGCGCTGGTCCCGTCCACCTGGTCGGCGCTGCCGGACAGCTTGAGCAGCAGGTTGGCCTGGCTGCTGGCCGGGAAGTTGAACGACCCGATGCCGGCCCGGGTGGTGTCGGTGAGCTTGACGCTCACGCCGTTGCCCAGGGTGTTGGCGTAGTAGCCGGCCTGCGCGGTCTCGCTGGCGTGGGTGAAGGAGTCGGTGGCGCTGCCGGGGGAGCTGCCGATCGCGCCCACCGTGGGCAGGATGGGCAGGTCGCCGTAGGCGCTGCAGCCGGGGCCGCTGATGTGGGTCAGGCTGTAGCCGGTGAGCTGGGAGTCGTTGTATTCGTAGCCGCCGCCCTCGGGGCGGTCGGGCGAGGTGTCCGGGCTCCACTGGATCATCCCGAACGGCATGTCCGGGCCGGGGAACGTGTCCACCGCGCCGGAAGTGCCGATGAGCGGGTTGACCAGTGCCGCCGGGCTGGTGACCAGCGGGGGGGAGGAGGCGCTGGTGGCCGCGGAGCTGGTACCCGCGACGGCGACCGTGGTGCCGACGGCGGTAGCCGCCGTGACCAGCGCGTACAGCAGGCGCCGGGGACGACAACGGGTCATGGGGTGGCCCTTCGTTGAGGTGCGCGATGTGGACTTCTACGTTTAAAACGGTCGTTCTGAACGCGAAGTCACCGAATCACGACGCCGACAACGGTGTCAATAGTTCCCATAGACGGCATTGATGGTGGTCCCTGACTGGTTTGGACCACTATGTGATGGCCCGGGTCCGGCCGGGTCCTGACCTGGGGCCGGGGGCCAGGAGGCCGCCGCCGCAGGGAATCTGGAGGGGTCACGTCGTGTTACAGCGTCTGGCACACTAGAAGCCGCGACCACGCGGTACCGGTTCACGCCATTGCACGGCCGGCCCGTTCCATGACGGGCGGCCCGGCGACCCGGCGACCGCACGAGGCAGGAGTAAGCGTGAAGCCCGAAATTCACCCCGCGTACGACACCACCACGGTGACCTGCAACTGCGGGAACACCTTCACCACCCGGAGCACGGCCTCGGGCGGCGAGATTCACACCGACGTCTGCTCGGCCTGCCACCCGTTCTACACGGGTAAGCAGAAGATCCTGGACACCGGCGGCCGCGTCGCCCGGTTCGAGCGCCGCTTCGGCAAGAGGGCGGCGGGCACCAGCAGCACTGGCGCCGCCGCCAGCACTGGCAGCAGCGACAGCGCCGGAACCAGCGACAGCAAGTAAGGCCCGCGTCACCCGCCTGGCGTGCCCGGCACGCCAGGCCCTGACCTTCCACCATCCGGGCTGAGTCTCCGCGAGCTGCGGTAACTCAGCCCGGATGTGCGTTGAACCACGGCATTTATCTATGGAGGCCTACGGTGTTCGACCGGCTCGGCGAGCTGGCGTCCGAGCACGCGGAGCTGGAACGCGCCCTGGCCGACCCCGGCGTGCACGCGGACGCTGACCAGGCCCGCGACATCGGCCGTCGCTACGCGGAGCTGACTCCCATCGTGCACGCCTACACCGAGTACCAGCAGGCCGGGGACGACGAGGCGGCCGCCCGCGAGCTGGCCGCGGAGGACCCCAGCTTCGGCGCCGAGGCCGATCAGCTGCAGGCGCGCCGGGCCGAGCTGGAGCAGCAGCTGCGGCGGATGCTGGCTCCGCGTGACCCCAACGACGGCCGGGACGTGATCCTGGAGATCAAGGCGGGCGAGGGCGGCGAGGAGTCCGCCCTGTTCGCCGGGGACCTGCTCCGCATGTACCAGCGTTACGCCGAACGGCACCACTGGGCGACCGAGGTGCTCGACTCCACCGTCACCGGGCTGGGCGGGGTCAAGGCGGCCACGCTGGCGGTCAAGGGCCGGAAGGGCGCTCAGGGCGCCTGGTCCCGGCTCAAGTTCGAGGGCGGCGTGCACCGCGTGCAGCGGGTGCCGGTCACCGAGTCCCAGGGCCGTATCCACACCTCGGCCGCGGGCGTGCTGGTCATGCCGGAGGCCGAGCAGGTCGAGATCAGCATCGACCCGAACGAGGTCCGGACCGACGTGTTCCGCTCCTCGGGTCCCGGCGGCCAGAGCGTCAACACCACCGACTCGGCCGTCCGGCTCACCCACCTCCCGACCGGCATCGTGGTGTCCTGCCAGAACGAGAAGAGCCAGCTCCAGAACAAGGAGCAGGCCATGCGCGTCCTGCGCGCCCGGCTGCTGGCCCAGGCCCAGGACGAGGCTGACGAGAAGGCCTCCGAGCAGCGCCGCAGCCAGGTCAGGACCGTGGACCGGTCCGAGCGGGTGCGCACCTACAACTTCCCCGAGAACCGCATCTCCGACCACCGGGTCGGTTTCAAGGCCTATAACCTGGACCAGGTCATCGACGGTGAGCTGGACGCGGTGATCAACGCCCTGGCCGACGCCGAGATGGCCGAGAGGCTGAGCGATGACGGGAACCCCGGCGCGTCGTGAGGCAGGCCGGGGGCGGACGCCGCGGGAGCCGTGCGGGTGACCCTGATGCTGGATGAGATCGCCCTGGCCGCGGCCCGGCTGGCCGAGGCCGGGGTGGAGTCCCCCCGTGCCGAGGCCGAGCTGATCGCGGCGCACGTGCACGGGGTCCGCCGCACCGAGTTGCACCGGGTGCCCGACTCCGCCTTCGACGCGCGGTTCTGGGAGGGGATCGGCCGCCGCGCCGCCCGCGAGCCGCTGCAGCACATCACCGGCTGCGCGTACTTCCGCTACCTCGAGCTCGAGGTCGGGCCGGGCGTGTTCGTGCCCCGCCCGGAGACCGAGGTGATGACGGGCTGGGCCATCGACCGGCTGCGCGAGATGGACGAGGCCGAGCCGGTGGTGGCCGACCTCGGCACCGGCTCCGGCGCGATCGCGCTGGCCATCGCCCAGGAGGTGCCGCGGGCCCGGGTGCACGCGGTCGAGGCCGACCCGATCGCCCGGGGCTGGACCGAGCGCAACGTCGAGCGGGTCGCGGCCGCCGCCTCCTACACCGCCGGCCGGGTCACCGTGCACGGCGGGGACTTCGCCGACGCGCTGCCGGAACTGAACGGCCAGATCGATCTGGTCGTCAGCAACCCGCCCTATATCCCGGTTGGCGCGACCGTCCAGCCCGAGGTGGGAGAATACGACCCGCCGGCCGCGTTGTGGGGCGGGGCGGACGGGCTCGACGCGATCCGCACGGTGGAGCGCGTCGCCCGCCGGCTGCTGCGTCCCGGTGGCCTGCTGGCCGTCGAGCACGGCGCGCCACAGGGCGCCGCCGTGTACTGGGTGTTCCCGGAGGAAGCGGGCTGGCGGGATACGCGGAACCACAAGGACCTGGCGCGACGTGACCGTTTCGTCACCACGACCTGGCCCGGCGACCGGCCCGATCAATGATGCAGACCGATGACGGGATGAGCGGCAATGACCGAACGTTTCGACCTTTCTGACCCGGCGCAGCGCGCGGCCGGCATGGTGGCCGCCTCGGAGGCGATCCGCAAGGGCGAGCTGATCGTGCTGCCCACCGACACCGTCTACGGGGTCGGGGCCGACGCGTTCACGCCCTGGGCGGTCAGCCGCCTGCTGGCGGCCAAGGGACGCGGCCGGGACATGCCGCCGCCCGTGCTGGTGGGGACGGTCCGTGCCGCCGCGGCCCTGGTCGACGACTTCGGCCCGTTCGGCCAGGACCTGATCGATGAGTTCTGGCCGGGGGGCCTGACCCTGGTCGCCCGGGCCACGCCCACGCTGGCCTGGGACCTGGGGGACACCCAGGGCACGGTGGCCGTCCGCATGCCGCTGCACGCCGCCGCCCTGGAACTGCTGAAAGCCACCGGGCCGATGGCGGTCAGCAGCGCGAACACCACCGGCCGCCCGGCCGCCACCACCGCCGACGAGGCCATGGAGCAGCTCGGCGATTCCGTCTCGGTCTACCTGGACGGCGGCCCCTGTGGCGGCGGGGTGGCGTCCACCATCATCGACCTGACCGGCTCGGTGCCGCGCCTGCTGCGGGCCGGGGCCATCTCCATGGACCGCCTGCGTGAGATCGCGGCCCTGGTCACCGGCGAGGAAGTCAGCCCGCCCGGTGGCGACGGCGCCGCCGGCCTCCCGGACACCACCCCCGGCGCCGCGGACCCGGCCGGCCCTGAGGACGCCACCCACGACATTCCCTCCGACTCGCCCGCCGACGCCCGCGCGGACGCCCTGAGCCATCCGGGCGACACCGAACCCGGCGCTCCGGCCTGAGCCGGCCCCCGCAGGCGGGCGCGCGGGTTACAGTGAATCCTGATGTCCGGCCACTTCCTCGTGAGCGGCTGAGCTGAGGTGCGGGAGTACCTGCTCGCGCTGCTGCTGGCCGCCGCGACCACCTATCTGCTCACGCCGCTGGTCCGGCGGGGCGCGCTCGCCGCCAACGCGATGCACGCGGCCCGGGCCCGGGACGTCCATGTCCAGCCCACGCCGCTGCTCGGCGGCCTGGCCATGTACGCCGGCCTGGCCGCGGGCCTGCTGGTGGCCAACCAGCTCAGCTACCTGCGGGAGGCGTTCCCGTCCCGGCAGACGGTGCTGGGCCTGCTCCTGGCGGGCGGCGTGCTGGTGGTCACCGGCGTCATCGACGACCGCTGGGGGATGGGGGCCATCAGCAAGCTGGCCGCGCAGGTCGCCGCGGGCGCCATCCTGGTCTGGAGCGGGATCGAGCTGTCCTGGGTGCCGCTGCCGAAAGGCGGGGAGATCTCGCTGCCGCCGGACCTGAGCCTGGTGCTGACCATCTTGATCGTGGTGGTCACGATCAACGCGGTTAACTTCATCGACGGCCTGGACGGCCTGGCCGCGGGCATCGTGGCCATCGCCGCCTGCTCGTTCCTGGCCTACTCCTACACCCTGGCCCGGGTGGTCGGCATCCACTCCCAGTCCGTGCCGACGCTGGTCGCCGCGCTGCTGACCGGGATGTGCCTCGGCTTCCTGCCGCACAACTTCTACCCGGCCCGGATCTTTATGGGCGACACCGGCGCGATGCTGATCGGCATGCTGCTGGCCTACGTGCCGCTGTCCAGCACGGCCCTGCTCGATCCCAGCGTGCTGTCGAACTATGCCCACGGCCACGCGGTCAACCGGTTCCCGGCGGTGCTGCCGCTGCTGCTGCCGGTGGCCATCCTGATCATCCCGTACGCGGACCTGCTGCTGGCCGTGGTCCGGCGCACCCGGGCGGGCATGTCCCCGTTCGCGGCGGACAAGAAGCACCTGCACCACCGGCTGCTCAGCGTCGGGCACTCCCACCGGCGCAGCGTGGTGATCATGTACCTGTGGGCGGCGCTGTTCACCGCCAGCGTCACGTCGCTGTCGCTGGTCCGCACCTCCCTCATCGTGCTGGTCGGGCTGACCGCGGTCGCGCTGCTGGCCCTGCTCCCGGTGACCATGCCCCGGCTGCGCCCCACCCACTGGCGCCGGGGCCGCCGCGACTCCCGGGCGGGCCCCCGCCTTCCCGCCTCCGCCGCGGTCCCCGCCGCGCCCCGCGAGCGTTCCTCCGCCGCTCCGCGGCTCTGAGCCCGGGCTGGATCGCGGCTCTGAGCCCGGTCAAGCGGAGGCAAAGCCCAGGGCGGAAGAAGTTCCCGGTTCGGTAAAGACAAGGCAAAGGAATTTGTGATAGGTTTCACGAGCGACCCCTTGTA
>DASWVA010000419.1:0-4141 GCA_036401415.1 Streptosporangiaceae bacterium | reverse complement strand
CATTGGCGTGGGGGCCACGGAGGATGTGTGCTGATCGAAGATCTGGCCCGGGACGCTGCCGATCTGCTGAGCGTAGGCAACTCCGGGCAGATGCGGTCGCTGAACCGGCTGGCCGACCTGGCCGTCCGCGAGGTGACCGGGTGCTGCGGCGCCACCGCCATGCTGTGGTGCGACCGCGAGCTCGTCGGGCTCACCTCCACTCACCCCGACCTGGCCGAGCTGGCCGAGTACCAGTTCCGTGCCGGGGACGGCCCGGCCATTTCCGCCCTCCGCGAGCGCCAGGCGGTCGGGGTGCGGGACACGCTGCGGGATCCCCGCTGGCCGGACTTCATGACCGAGGCGCTCTGCCGGGGTGTCCGCTCGGCCCTGGCCCTGGTCCATGAGTTTCCCCCGATGACCGTGGTGCTGTTCATCGCCAGCGTGCGGACCGGCGCGTTCGAGAGCGAGCAGGCGCCGTTCGCCGAAACCCTGGCCGCGTTCGGCGGCGCGGTCCTGGCCAACGCCTCGGCCTACGGTGACGCCCAGCGCGAGGCCGTCCAGCTCCGCAACGCGGTCGAGAGCCGGGCCGTGGTCGACCAGGCCAAGGGCATCCTCATGCACGCCCAGGGCTGCTCAGCGGCCGAGGCCCTGGAACGGATGCGCCGCGTCTCGCAGACGCAGCACGTCAAGGTGACCGACGTGGCCCGCCAGATCGTCGAAACCCAGGGCGCGGTCCAGGGCGCGTGACCCCGCCGCGCCGGCGCCAGACCGCGCCGGAGCACGCGAACGGCCGGGCTCCAAGCGGGGGAGCCCGGCCGTTCTGGGTGGTGCGGCGCGCCTGTCAGGCTGCGGTGGGCTGCTCCACCGCCTGTTCGAGGACCTCGTCCAGCTCGGCCTCGAACTCCAGCTCGGCCGGGACCACGGCCGGCTGCTGGGTTTTGGCGTAGACGGCGATGGTCTCCCGGGCGATCCGCTCCCAGTTGTACCGCGCCTGCGCGCGGTCGGTGGCGGCGATGCCGAAGCCGTCCAGCAGCATCGGGTTGGCCAGCAGCTTGCGGATCCGGCGGGCCAGCATCCTCGGCTGCCCGGGGCTGACCAGCAGCCCGGTCGTCCCGTCGACCACGGTGTCCAGGTGGCCGCCGACGGCCGACGCGATAACCGGCGTGCCGCAGGCCATCGCCTCCAGGCTGGCCATGCCGAACGGCTCGTACCAGGACACGTCGACCATCAGGTCCGCCGACCGGAGCAGGGCCGGCATGTCCGCCTGGCTGACCTGGCCGGCGAACTTGATCCGGTCGGCCACGCCCAGCCGGCCAGCCAGCCGGGCCAGATCGCAGCACTCCTCGTCGCGGCGCAGCATCGGCCGGGCCGGCCCGCCCACGATGATCAGCTCGACGTCAGGGACCTCGGGCAGCGCCCGGACCACGGTCTCCAGGCCGTCCCGCTTGAGGTGGGTGGCCACCGCGATCAGCCGCGGCCGGTCGCCACGCGGCGCGACCGGGCCCTCCGGGCTGAAGTGAGCCGAATTGACGCCGAACGGCAGCACGCTGATGTTGGACCGCGGCACGCCCAGGCTGGCCAGGTCGGACACTTCGTCGTCGTTGACCGCGATGACCAGGTCGGCGCTGCGGGCCACGGCCCGCTCGAGCCGGTCCCGGGCGCCGGTCTCGGTGGCCGTGTGCTCGGCCAGGGTGGTGCCGTCGCTGGCGATGTGGTGACGGCGCTCGGCCGCCCGCAGCGAGTGGAAGGTCTGCACGACCGGGATACTGCGGTCGCGGGTGGCGGCCAGCGCGGCCAGGCCGCCGGTCCATCCGGTGGCGTGGACGACGTCGGGCTTGTCGTCCTGCCACAGCTGGGCCAGGCCGTCGGCGAACGCGCGGATGTGGGGCAGCACGGCTTCGTCGGTCAGCGGCTCGGCCGGGCCGGCGGTGACGTACCGGACGGTGGCGCCACCGGGCAGGCCCAGGGTTCCGGGCAGATCCGCGGCGTCCTTGCGGGCGTACACGGTGACGTCGTGCTGCTGGCGGGCCAGTTCACTGGCGAGCGCGGCTACGCGGGTCTCCCGGGTGGCAGGTTCGCTGCTCGTGGCGCGGGAGAGGGCGGTCGCGTCTTCGGCAACCAGGGCGATCTTCATGAGGGGGTAGCTCCTCGCGGCAGGTATTTGTCGCTACGTCCGCAGTCGCAGTGACTCGCCGGAACGTGCATAACACCGGAATGCCGGGGGAGAAGAGGGGAATCGGCGGTGCCGACGCCTGGCCCCAGCACCCGCACGAAGCGAGTACGCCGGACGGCGCGTGTGTGCCTGCGTCGTAGGCACCGCTGGAAACAGCATATCCAATATTGCCGCGCGACAAACAACCGGCAGGTCACAGACTGGCCACGGCAAGCCCGGCCTGCCCGGTGTAGCCGCCCGGACGCCGGGTAGCCGCTCTTCTTCAGCAGGTCAGACCGTCTTCGGTCAGAAGGGAGCCCGTCGTGGCCCGCTACGGATATTTTCTCTCCTCCGAGGAGTACCACCCCGCCGAGCTCGTCCGCCAGGCCCGGCTGGCCGAAGAGGCCGGCTTCACCGCCCTGGCCATTTCTGACCACTTCCACCCCTGGCTCGACGAGCAGGGTGAGTCCGGGCTGGTCTGGTCGGTGATCGGAGCGATCTCTCAGGTCACGTCGCTGCCGATCACCACGTTCGTGACCTGCCCGACGGTGCGGATCCACCCGGCGGTCATCGCCCAGGCGGCGGCCACGTCGGCGGTCCTGACCGAGGGCCGGTTCGTGCTCGGCGTGGGCAGCGGCGAGGCCCTGAATGAGCACATCACCGGCCAGCACTGGCCTGCCGCGGACGTCCGGCTGGAAATGCTGGCGGAGGCCATCTCGGTGATCAGGGAGCTGTTCAGCGGCCGGCTGGTCACCCACCACGGCCCGCACTACACGGTCGAGACGGCCCGGTTGTACTCGCTGCCCGCGCAGCCGCCGCCCATCTACGTGTCCGGCTTCGGTGAGAAGGCCACGCGGCTGGCCGGCCAGATCGGCGACGGTTACATCAACGTGGCGCCCGAGGCCGGCCTGGTGCGCACGTTCCGCGACAGTGGCGGGGAAAACAAGCCCGTGCTGGGCGGCCTCAAGGTCGCCTGGGACAGCGACGCCGGACGGGCCCGCAAGACCATGCACCGGCTCTGGCCCAACGATTTCCTGCCAGGCGAAGCGGCGCAGCTGCTCGAACTGCCCCGGCACTTCCGTGAACTGTCGCCGCTGGTGACCGAGGACATGGTGACCGCGCCCTGCGGCCCCGATCCCGCCGTGCACACCGCCGCCATCCGTGAGTATCTGGACGCGGGCTTCGATGAGGTGTACATCCAGCAGGTGGGTGGGTCGGCCGAGGGGTTCTTCGAGTTCTACGCTAAGCAGGTACTGCCGGAACTGCCCACCGACAGCAGGGAGGCTTGATGGAACCCGGAAACACCAAGCACGGGCCGCTGCGTGACGACGAACTGGCCCGCGAGCCCGATCCGGTCGACGACCCGCGTGAGCTGTTCGAAGGCGAAGCCGCCGCGACGACCGGGGCTCAGGCCGTCGAGCTGCGCAGCGAACTGGCCCGGCTGCTGACCCGGGACGAATTCCCGCTGTCCCGGTCCGGCCTGCTGACCGCGCTGGACGGCAGGGACGCTTCCGCGGCTCTGGTGGAACGGGCCTCCGGGCTGCCCGGCCAGTCGCGCTATCACAGCACCCGGGAGCTGATCGAGGCGCTGGGCCTCGCGCACGCCGAGGAGGACCCCGGCCACTGACCTGCGCTCCGCTGATACCGGAGGTGTCAGCTGCGGTGCATGTGCATCCGGATGACCGTCCCATGGTCCCCGGAGCGCAGCTCCACCTGGTCGCAGGCCTGCAAGATGACCCACAGGCCCTGGCCGCCCCCGCTACCGGGCGGCGGCGGCCGCTGCCCGGTGCGCGGGTCGCTGGCCCGCCCGCGATCAGCGACCTCGCACACGATCCCCGTCTGGTCCGGCCAGATTTTCAGGGTGCCCTGGCCGCCCGCGTGCCGGACCGTGTTCGCGGCCGCTTCGCCCACGGCCAGCACAAGGTCGACCACCTGGCGGGGGGTCAGCCCGGCGGCGCGGGCCCGCTCGCGGACCAGGCCGCGCAGCCAGGCCAGGTCGAAACGGAACGG
>DASWVA010000418.1:0-4684 GCA_036401415.1 Streptosporangiaceae bacterium | reverse complement strand
TGGTCTGTGTTGGAGTCGGTGTGGGGCTGGTCTGTGTGGGAGTGGGTGTCGGAGTCGGGGTGGGGCTGGTCTGGGTCGGGGTGGGGCTGGGGGTGGTCATCGTCGGAGTTGGTGTCGGCGGCGGGGTGGTGGTGCAGTGGGGCCGGGTGATGGTGTCGTCGTCGAGGGTCACGGCCCCGTTACTGGCCAGCGTGCGGCCGAAGATGACGTCGCCGTGCAGCACCGAGATCGATGTCAGGGCCAGGATGGTGCCCTGGAAGGTGGTGCTGGTGTTGAGGGTCGCGGAGCTGCCCACCTGCCAGAAGACGTTGCAGGCCTGGGCGCCGTTGATAAGGCTGATGGTGGTGCCGGTGTCGGTGCCGAGGGTGGAGCCGGCCTGGAAGATGAACACCGCGTTCGGGTTGTCTTCCCCGTCCAGGATCAGCGCCCCCCCGACATCCAGCGATGACGGGGCCTTGTACACGCCGGGCGCCAGGGTCTGGCCGGCGCCGATGAAGCCGGAGGTGATAACCGGGAAGGTCGGGGTCCGCCCGGCGGCATCGTTGTAGGCGGTGGTCAGGTCGGACTGGGCGCCGGCCGCGTTGGCGTCGGCGGCGTGAATGGTGCCGCCGACCACGATCCCGGGCGGGAACCCGGTCACCGCGGTGCCCGGGCTCACGCCGAGGTTCCCGTGAATCACGCTCAAGCCGGTGTTGGTGACCGTGGTCCCGGCCAGGACCGCGTAACTGGCGGTAGTGCCCAGGCCCACCGGCGCGACCTCGGCGGCCGCGGACTGGGTGGCGATGAACAGGGCCACGGCCACGGCACCGGCGGCGACCGGGCAGGTGGCGAGCCAGATGGGGCCGACCCGCCTGCGCCGGCCGTGGCGGCCAATATCCGTCATATATGGTGCCTTTCTCTTAGTGCCTCTGTCGGAAATCAGGAGTGACACGGGGACGTGATGTTTCGCCACCCGGCCGCTCTGTCCGCAAGCTCTTTACCCCGTTCTGTCCCACGCAGCTCATGCCGGTGCGCGGAGGCTATCCATCTAGTCAAGGGCACATTACACAAATTACGCCAATGCTTGGCGATTCAACAAGCTCCGACGGCATGAATTCTTCATCAGGGCCGAGTTGCATTGTTTGAGGTTAATTAATCCGGAGAATCTGGGAAATAGCGTAACGGATACGGGCATCTGTCTGGCCTGCTCAGCCCTTGTGTGTACCATGAGGCAGAGCCCGCGCCCTGGCGAAATGCGCACTCGTTCGCAGGCTCTTAAAACGCAACGATTCCGGGCAAAATCACGGACTCAGATCGCCAGCTTTCCAGCCGGATCGCGCATTCCGGTAAGCACAACCACCGGCCCGAGGAGCCGGCACCATGCGGTACACCGGCTTTGATTCTCCTATTTCGAGGTCTCCTGTGCGTGATTATTTCCGATTTGACCGGGCCAGCCGACGATTCGAACGGGGCCGCCGCCGCGCCGCGGGGACGGCACCGGCAGCCTTGCCGGTCATCATGCCGGTCATCGCGCTGGCCGCCTTCGTCCTGACCGTCGGCTGCGGGGCTGCGGGGCCGCCGCACGCCGCCGCCTCGGCCCCGCCGTACACCGCCACCTCATCGCCGCCCGGGCCGCCCTCGCCCGTCGCCACCGTGCCGCCTCTGCGCGTCTCGGCCGCACAGATAGGGCGTTTGCCGTCGGCCACCACGTACGGGACCACGCCCACCGCGCCTCAGGATCCAGCACCGTTCGGGACGGAGACCGGAGCCGTGGTGCATCCGACGGCAACCCGGGTGATCTTCGCCCGGCCGGGCGGCTCAGCCGTCGCGACGCTGCCCGCCACCGAGCTCGGCAGCCCGACCTGGGTTCCGGTCGTCCGGTCCCAGCCGGGCTGGGACCAGGTCCTGCTGCCCACCCGGCCGAACCGCTCCACCGGCTGGATCTACCTGGGCGGCGCCGGGCTGCAGACCGCCTACACCCCCTACCTGGTGGACATCAACCTCGCCACCTACCGGCTGACCATCCTGGACGCCGGCCGCCGCCTGGGAACCTGGACGGTCGCCGAGGGCGCTGCCGCCTCGCCCACTCCGCCCGGTCGAACCTTCCTGCTCGCTTCGCTGGCACCTACGCACCCGACCTACAGCCCGCTGATCCTCCCCCTGGGCGTCCACTCCCGCACCCTGACCACCTTCGGCGGCGGCCCCGGCACCGTGGGCCTGCACGGCTGGCCAGATCCGGCGGTATTCGGCCACGCGGTCAGCCACGGCTGCGTCCGGGTCCCCGGTCCCGCGTTGCGGGCGCTGTCCCGGGTTCCGCTGGGAAGCCCCGTCATGATCACCGGTTAGCGGTCACGCTCCGGGGGCGCCTGTTCCGCGGCCGCCGCGATGTTTCTGGCCATGCCGCCGAACACGACGCCATGGAACGGTGAGATCGAACGCCAGTAGGCGTGCCCGGCCAGCCCGCGCGGCTGGAAGATCGCCCGCTGGCGGTAGCTGGTACGGCCCTCCTCGTCCTGGCCGACGTGCAGCTCCAGCCAGGCCAGCCCAGGCAGCTTCATCTCCGCGCGCAGCCGCAGCAGCTCGCCCGGGGTGATCGCCTCGACCCGCCAGAAGTCCAGCGCGTCGCCGGGCCGCAGGTGGACCGGGTCCCGGCGGCCCCGGCGCAGGCCGACCCCGCCGGCCAGCCGGTCCATCATGCCGCGTACCGCCCACGCGGCGCTGAACGAGTACCAGCCGGCCGTGCCGCCGATGCCTTCGATGACCCGCCACAGCGCGGCCGGGGGAGCGTCCACCACGGTGGTCCGCTCGTCCACGTACAGCGAGCCGCCCGCCCAGTCCGGGTCGCTGGGCAGCGGGTCGCTCGGCGCCCCCCGCGTCCCCGCTGACGTCCAGCTGGTGGACACGTCACCCTCCCGGGTGTGAGCCAGCGCCAGCTCGATGGCGCGGTCCAGCGGCAGCAGCCCCTCCGGCGGATCCGGGACGTACTGCGCGATGTCGTGCTCGGAGGCCACCACCTCAACCCGCAGCGACTCCACCAGTGGCTTGGCCAGCCCGGCCGGAACCGGGGTGACCAGCCCGACCCAGTGCGATGACAGTGACGGGGTGAGCACCGGGACCGAGACCAGCAGCCGGGGCGGCAGCTTGGCCACCGCGGCGTAGCGCCGCATCATGTCCGCGTAGGTCAGTACGTCCGGGCCGCCGATGTCGAACCGGCGGTTCACATCGTCCGGCAGGGCCGCCGCGCCCACCAGGTAGCGGAGCACATCGCGGACGGCGATCGGCTGGATCCGGGTCGTCACCCACTTGGGGGTGATCATCGCGGGCAGCCGCTCGGTCAGGTAGCGGAGCATCTCGAACGAGGCCGATCCGCTGCCGATGATCACCGCGGCCTGCAGCGCCGCGGTCGGCACTCCGCTGTCGAGCAGGATGTCCCCGACCTCGGCGCGGGAGCGCAGGTGGGGCGAAAGGTCACCCTCCGCGCCGGAAATCATTCCGCCCAGGTAGACGATGCGCCGGGTGCCGGCCTCCCGGGCCGCGTCGGCGAACGCCCGGGCCGCGTCCCGGTCCCGCTGCTCAAACGAATTCCCGGTACCGAGCGAGTGGACCAGGTAGTAGGCCACGTCGCATCCGGCCAGTGCGTCGCGAAGCGTGGCCGGGTCGGTCACGTCCGCCCTGGCCACCTCGATGTCGCCGGACCAGGGCCGGTTGGCCAGCTTGCTGGGATCGCGGGCCATGCACCGGACGGGATAGCCCGCCGCGAGCAGTTCGGGCGCCAGCCGTCCGCCGATGTACCCCGAAGCTCCGGTGACCAGGCAGCGCGGGTGAGTAGCCATAGGCCCCAGTTTTCCACGCGGTCACCGGCCAGAGCCGCGCCGCGCCGGCCGCGCGTGCCGTCTGCGGTCCCGGCGCCAGGTCAGGCGGGGATTACGTCCGTATGGTGGCAAAAGTGCACCCGGGCCGCGGCGGTAGACCGGATCCGGCCCCGTGACGCCTCCCACTGGTCCAGGTTCGCCGCCTGCCCTGGCGGCAGCTTCTGCCCTTGCGGGCCGGCATACAGCGTCGGCGTGTAGGCGGCGTCCCCGATGAGCAGGTCGTCGCCGTCCGGGCCCCGGACGACCACGCTCTGGTGGCCCACGGTGTGACCGGGGGTGGTGATGACGGACAGGCCCGGCACGATCTCGGTGTCGCCGTCCAGCAGCTCGAACCGCGCCCCGGCGAAGTCGAACCAGCCGGTCAGGTCGCGTGATTCACGCCGGGCCCGTTCCAGTTCGGCCCGCTGCACATGGAACGCGGCGTGCCTGAACACCGCATTCTGCCCGCAGTGGTCGAAGTGCAGGTGGGTGTTGATGACCAGGCTGATGTCGGCCGGGCTCATGTCCAGCCCGGCCAGTGCGCCGGCCGCGGCCACGTTGACCGCCCGCCAGTCGTCCTGCAGGCCCTGCGGCCCGCCGACGCCGGTGTCCACCAGCGCGGCCCCGCCCGGGTAGGTGATCACGAACCCGTGCACCGGCCACTGGGCGTGGGTCCCGGGCGGCGTCACCGTGGACAGATGCAGCCGCTTGACCTCCAGTGCCATGAGCCCCTCCTCCATCCCGCCACTGAGGTTCCGCTCAGGGCCTGGGCGGCCCGGCGGCCAGCCGCTCGGTCATCGCCTTGATCCGCTCCACCTGGGTGTCCGGCCCGCCCCACCGGCTCTCCAGCCACC
>DASWVA010000417.1:0-1762 GCA_036401415.1 Streptosporangiaceae bacterium | reverse complement strand
GGATCGTAGTGATAGAGCTCCTGGAAGCTGGCCTCCACCGAAGTCGTCAGCGGCTCCAGGCAGCGGGCGCACTCACCCGCCACCGGCGCCGTGGCCGTACCGGTGACGAGAACACCTTCGTGCACCGCCTCCAGCCGTACCGACAGCTCCACCTCAGACCCGGGCGGCACGCTCGCGAGCGCGACCCGCAGGTGATCCGGGGCCGGGATGGTACGGGACTCTTCCCGAGCGGCGCCGGGCTGACGTCCCAGGGCCCGTGTGTCGAACACGAGCGCTCCGCGCGGGTCGAGGGTGATGGCAGTTTTCCTGCGTGCGTGAGGCATGATTGTTACCGGTTGGTGGTTCGTGCTGGGCGCTCTGTCCGGGGCCTGGCGAGCTGGCCCCAACAGAGCTGGACAGTCAAGCTTACGACAGAGTCAGCCCCGGATCCGAACTCAGCCGGCGGGCGCCCCGTTCCGCGTCGTCGCCCAACCTAGCTCAACTTTGCGCCAGCCGGGCCCGGAGTTCGCCGATGACCGGGTCGGGCACCAGCCCGCTGACGTCCCCGCCGTACTTGGCCACGTCGCGGACCAGGCTCGAGGACAGGAACGAGTACAGCGGGTTGGTCGTCATGAACAACGTCTCGACCTTGGCCATCCGGTAGTTCATCTGCGCCATCTGCATCTCGTAGTCGAAGTCGCTGACCGCGCGCAGCCCCTTGATCACCGCGGAGATCCCGTTCTCCTCGCAGAAGTCGACCAGCAGCCCGTGGAACCGCTCGACCCGGACGTTCCCGAACTCAGCGGTCACGGTGCGCAGCATCTCGATGCGCTCGTCCACCGTGAACAGGCTCTTCTTGGTGTTGTTGATGAGCACCGCCACCACGACCTCGTCGTAGAGCCCGGCCGCCCGGCCGATGATGTCGAGGTGACCGTTGGTCACGGGATCGAAAGACCCGGGGCAGACGACTCGGCGCACGCTGATCAGCCTCTCTGCTCGTCCTCGAAGGTCGCGTACCACAGTGTCGCTTCGCCGTACTTGCGCGACTGGAGCGGGGAAAACCCGTCCGGCCAGCGCAGCAGCTCCGAACGCGAGGCACGTTCGACGATAGCCAGCGCTCCGGGCGCAAGCCACCCCCGGGTGGCCAGAGCGGCCAGAACGGCGGTCAGCTCCGGGGCGGGCAGCGCGTACGGCGGATCGGCGAACACCACGTCGTACGGCTCATCCCCGGCCGGGAGGCCCCGGGCCAGCAGACGTTCCACCCGGTCCTGGACGAGCTGGCCGCCGTCCAGCGCGACCACGCCGAGGTTGGCCCGGATGACCCGGGCCGGCCCGCCCTGCGCCTCGACCAGGAGGGCGTGCGAGGCGCCGCGGGAGAGAGCTTCCAGGCCGACGGCACCCGAGCCGGCGTACAGGTCCAGCACGCGTGCGCCCTCAAACGACCCCAGGATCGAGCCCGCCGCCGCGAACAGGGCCTCGCGGACCCGGTCGCCGGTGGGGCGGGTCGTCCGGCCGGGCGGGGTCTGCAGCCGCCGTCCCCGGGCCTGGCCGGCGATCACGCGCGTCATGCCCCCATTGTGGCCGGCCGGGGCTTCCGCACGGCCGGCCCGTTCTGACGGGCCCCCGGCGTAGGGTCGTGGCATGTGCCGGAGTATCAAGACCCTGCGTGAGCCCTACACCGAGCAGGCCACCGTGGACGACATGCACGCGGCGGCCCTGCAGTACGTGCGGAAGGTGAGCGGTTTCCGCACGCCCGCCGCCCACAACGCGGCCGCGTTCAGCG
>DASWVA010000416.1:0-1557 GCA_036401415.1 Streptosporangiaceae bacterium | reverse complement strand
AGGATTTCCAGGTCGCGTTCTGGTCGGCCAAGCATGCGCTGGCCCTCGCCTCGGCGACCGCGTTCTCCCGGCACGGGGTGCACGAGGGGCAGCAGTTCATCCTGCGGCGGCTGTGGGCGGACGACGGGCAGACCCCGGGCGAGATCGCCAAGGCTCTGGGCCTGGCCACTTCGACCGTGACCCGGGCGGCGACGCGGATGGAAGCCGCCGGGCTGCTCCGCCGGGAGCCACACGAGAACGACCGGCGGCTGGTCCGGCTCCGGCTCACCGGCCGCGGCCAGGAGCTGCAGCAGATCATCGACCAAGAAATGGATCAGCTGACGGAGCGGGCGCTCAGCTCGTTCGGGCCGGTTGAGCGGGCACAGGTCGTGACCGCGCTGCAGACGATCCGCCGCAATCTGGACGGCTAGCTTCCGAGCCTCAGCCGAAGCAGGCCGGGCCGAGCAGCTGCTTGAGATCACCGAGCAGCGCGGGCGAGTTGGCCACCCGCAGCTTGTCGTCCAGCCGGACCACGGTGGTGCGCTGCTTACCCCGCAGCCTCAGATGCACCTCGGTCGGACCCGGGTGGGTCATCAGCACCTCCTTGAGCTGCTCCACCACCGGCGGGACGCACCGGGCCACCGGCATCGAGACCACGAACGGGCCGCCGTCGCCCACCGTCATGTCGGGGACGGTGACGTCCATGGCGATCAGCTTGGGCGCGTCGTCGCGCCGGTCGACCCGGCCCTTGACCGTGATAATGGCGTCCTCGGCGATCGAGGTCGCGTACAGCTGGTAGGTCGCCGGGAAGAACAGCACCTCGATGGCGCCGCCGAGATCCTCCAGGGTGGCCGCGGCCCACGGGTTGCCCTGTTTGGTCACCTTGCGCTGGACGCCGGACAGGATGCCCGCCACCTTGACCACCTGGCCGCCGTCACGGCCGCCCTGGCTCCGCGGCTGATCGCCGGCCTCCTGATCGCTGACCAGATCAGCCAGCGAGCAGTCCGCCTCCCGGGCCAGCAGGTGCTCCACGCCCAGGAGCGGGTGGTCCGAAACGTACAGGCCGAGCATTTCACGCTCGAAGCTGAGGCGGGTGGTCTTGTCCCAGTCGTCGCCCGCGGGGATCGGCACGTCGAAGAACGCCTCGGTCTCCTCGTCCCCGCCGAACAGCGAGTCCTGGCCGATGGCCTCGTTGCGCTTGATGTCGATGACCGAGTCCACCGCCTGCTCGTGCACCAGGACCAGGCCCTTACGCGGGTGATCGAAGGAGTCGAACGCGCCCGCCTTGATCAGGGACTCGATGACCCGCTTGTTGCACACCACCGTGGGCACCTTGCGCAGGAAGTCCGAAAAGCTGGTGAACTCTCCCTTGGACCTGCGCGTGGCCACGATCGCGTCCACCACGTTGACGCCGACGTTGCGGATGGCGGCCAGGCCGAACCGGACGTCCTCCCCCACCGCGGTGAACGTGGCCACCGACTGGTTCACATCCGGCGGCAGCACCTTGATGTGCATCCGGCGGCACTCGCTGAGGTACAGCGCGGACTTGTCCTTGTCGTCACCGACCGAGGTGAGCAG
>DASWVA010000415.1:0-9682 GCA_036401415.1 Streptosporangiaceae bacterium | reverse complement strand
AAACGCAGTATCAGCGGGCACCGGTCGGCGCGGCCGGCACGGCGGCGGGGCTGGGTCGCGGCGATCGGGGTCACCGCTGCGGGCGTGCTGACCGCTGTGCTGCTGATCGTCTTCCTGCCACGCGGCGGCACCCCGCTCGCGGGGCCCGGCCGGGCCCGGCAGTACCTGGCCTTCGACGCTTGTCTGCTGACCGACGCCCACGGCCTGGCCGGAAGCCGGGCCGCCCAGGCCTGGACCGGGATGCAGGCCGCGTCGGTGGCTACCCACGCCCGGGTCGAATACCTGCCGGTGGCCGGCGCCCAGACCGCGGGCGCCGCCCGGCCGTACCTGGCCAGCCTGGTGCAGCGGCACTGCAGCGTGGTCATCGCGGTCGGCGCCGCCCCGGTGTCGGCGGTGTCGGCCGAAGCCCGCCAGTTCACCTCGGTCCGGTTCGCCGTGGTGGGCGGTCACGCCACCGCCCCCAACGTCACCGTCCTGAGCGCGCAGGCTTCGCGGATCAAGGTCGCGGTTGAACAGGCCGTCACCTCGGCCGTGCGGTCAAGCTGACCGCCAGCTCATCGAACCCGTGGACGGGGCGCCTGCCGGTGCTTTGACCTGCCGGTTAACTGATCTCTAATCAAACAGGTATCTGCTTGAACAACAATTCCGGCGTTTGAATTTGCTCGCAATCATTGACACCGGACCGCCCGGCTGATCATGCTTTGCCCGGGAGCGGGCCACATGACTGGGTCTGCCTGGCCACAGAGCGGGTGATCTTTCATGGGGCGTGGTGCGCGGGTACCGCACGGCCAAAATCGGCCGCAGGCGCCTCCGGGTGACCGGCCGGACCGCCGCTCACCCGGCCGGAGATCGCGCCGCCCAGCCGGCCGGGCCCTGGTCCTGCTCGTCGCCCTGGTGCTCCCGGCGGTCAGCTCGGCCACGGCGGCCAACGCCTCCGAGCTCAGGCTGCCGTCCCGGGTCGCGGTCCGGTCCGCGGCTGACCACCTGTGGTCGCTGGTGACCGGAGCCCACGCCGCGGCGCCGAGCAGCCCGGCCCAGGAGACCGGGACGGCGTCCGCCCACCCGCATCAGGTGCCCGCGTCCGTCACCCGGGCCGTCAGGGCCGCGACCGGGCAGGCGCCGGGTCAGGCCCCTGGGCAGCTGCCCGCCTACACCTGGCATGCGCCGCAGGCCGGGACCTACCTGGCCGGCCGCCAGCCCGCCCCTGGTCAGGACCCCTACAACGCGGCCACCAGCAAGTTCGTGGCTTCCGACAGCAGCGCTACCTCGGACGTGTACCAGAACGCTGACGGCAGCTACACCAAGCACGTCTACGCCGAGCCGGTGAACTACAAGACCTCGTCCGGGTCGTGGGCGGCGATCAGCACCGCACTGTCGGCCGGTACCGGCGGCCGTTGGCAGGAGAACGCGAACTCGGCCGGGGTTGGCTTCGCGCCCAAGGCCGACGACCCGGACCTCAGCTCACTCAGTCTCGGCACCGGGCTCAGCGTGTCCTACGGCCTGGCCGGTGCGGCCGCCGTCACCGGCACCGCGTCCGGGTCGGCGGTGACCTACCCCAGCGTGCTGCCCGGCACCGACCTGGTGGAACGGGGACTCGCTTCCGGGGTGAGCGAGTCGCTGGTACTGCACTCGGCCCAGGCCGCGACCACGTGGACCTTCCCGCTGCACCTGACCGGCCTGACCGCCCAGCTGGCCAGCGACGGCTCGGTCCAGCTGGTGGACAGCAGCGGCCAGGTTCAGGGGGTGATCCCGGCCGGTATGGCCACCGACTCGCACTTCGACCCAGGGGCCGGCCCGGACGGTGCGCAGACCCCGGTCACCTACCAGCTGGTCAGTTACAACGGCGGGACCGCGCTGCAGGCCAGCATCGACCCGGCCTGGCTGGCCGATCCGGCCCGGGTGTTCCCGGTCACCGTGGACCCGTCGGTCAACGCCCCGACCAGCAGCTCGACCTACGTCCAGTACCCCGACACCAGCAACAACTCCGGCACCGCGGTGCGCAAGGTCGGTACCTGGGACGGGGGCACCAACGACGACCGCACGTTCCTGGGTTTCGCCAACCTGGGCGCCAGCCTCAAGAACGAGCACATCACCGCGGCGCAACTGCACGTATTCGACATCTGGGCCTACACCTGCAGCTACGCGGAACCGTTCGACGCCTACCTGATCACCCAGGCCTGGGACCCGAAAGACACCACCACCTGGCCCGGGCCGTCCATCGGGGAGTACCTCGGCCAGGACGACTCGGTCGCTCCCGCCGCCGCCTGCACCAACAACAGCGGCGCCCAGGGCACCGGCGGCTGGATGTCGATGAGCCTGGCCACCGACTTCCTCAACGGCTGGGCCCTCGGCACGACCCCGGACTACGGGATAGCGCTGACCGCCTCCAATACCGACAGCTACGGCTGGAAGCAGTTCGACTCCGACTACACGTCCTACGTCCCGTACCTGTCGATCACTTATCTCCCCGACGTTGCGCCGCAGATCGACTCGCAGTACCCGCCGAGCAACTACAACACGACCAGCCTGACTCCGGAGCTGATGGCCTACGGGGTGGACCAGGACAACTGGCCGGACGCCCTCCAGTACCAGTTCACCGTGTACAACACGGCCGGCAAGGCGCTGGTCAGCAGGACCCAGAGCTCGCCGGACTACACCGTGCCCAAGGGCACGCTGGCCTGGGGCCAGACCTACTACTGGGTCGTCCAGGATACCGACGGGCTGGACTACAACCAGAACCCGCAGATCTACTACTTCTCGACCCCGGTGCCGCAGCCATTGATCGCCTCGGGCCTGTCCCAGAACACCTCGGGACCGGGCTTCGATCCCTCCACCGGCAACTACACCACCTCGGTGACCGATGCCCAGGTGGCCACCACCGGGCCGTCGCTGTCGATCGAGCGGGACTACAACAGCCTGAACAGCGACCCCACCGGGGCGTTCGGCTCGGGCTGGTCGAGCATCCTGGACATGCAGGTCGCGCCGGGCGAGGTCGACAGCACCGGTGTCACTCCCGAATCGATGGTGGTCACCTACCCCGACGGGGAGCAGGTCGCGTTCGGCGCGAACGCGGACGGCACCTACACCGCGCCGCAGGGCCGGTTCGCCACGTTCGCCACCGCCTCCGGGGGCGGCTACACGCTGACCGACAAGAACGACACCGTCTACAAGTTCGCCCAGCCCCTCGCCGCGGGCAGCGGCGCGTACGGGATCACCGCGATCACCGACGCGCTGGGCCGGGCCCTGACCTTCACCTACAACTCGTCGAACCAGGTCACCACGATGACCTCGGCCGCTTCCGGCCGGGCCCTGCACCTCACCTGGTCCTCCGCGTCCGGGTCCACCAGCGCGCACGTGGCGTCGGTGACCACCGACCCGGTCACCGCGGGCAGCAGCGCCAGCGCGCTGACCTGGACTTACAACTACACCGGCGACCAGCTGAACAGCGCCTGCCCGCCCGCCAGCACCACCGCGTGCACCGCTTACACCTACACCCCGGGCTCGCACTACCAGGACGCGGTGCTGGACTCCGGGCCGCACTCCTACTGGCGGATGGACGAGACGGCCGGCACCATCGCGGCCAGTTCCGTGCTGGCCAACGAGGGCACCGACAAGGCGGCCTACTCGGGGGTCACGCTCGGCCAGGGCGCCCCGCTGCCCGGGTCGTCGGCCACGTCGGCCGCGTTCAACGGCACGTCCTCCTACGCCACGCTGCCCAGCGGCCTGGTCTCCGGAGCCAGCTACCAGTCGCTGAGCGCCTGGTTCAGGACCACCGCCACCGGCGGCGTCATCTTCAGCTCGTCGGCCGACGCCATCAGCAAGAGCTCGACCACCAACCAGTACGTGCCGATGCTGTACATCGGCGCGGGCGGGGACCTGAACGCCGAGTACTGGAACGGCGGATTCGACCCCATGCTGTCCACCAGTCCCGTCAACGACGGTAAGTGGCACCTGGCCGTGCTCACCGCGGCCGGCAACACCGAATCGCTGTACGTGGACGGGCAGCTGCAGGGCGGGGCCACGTCCGGGGCGATCTCGATGCTGAACCCGCAGGACTTCGACTACGCCGGCACCGGGTTCCTGGGCGGGAGCTGGCCGCACGAGCCCAACACCAACTCCACCAACACCGGCTACCCGACCTACTTCAGCGGCAACATGTCCGACGTGGCCCTGTGGGACCGCCCGCTGACCGGCTCCGAGATCCGGGCCCTGTACACGGCCGGCACCCAGCAGGCCAGCCTGCTGACCAAGGTCACCCGGCCCTCGGGCACCATCTACTCCCAGGTCAGCTACGACGGCCTGACCAGTGACGTGACCTCGATGACGGACAACAACGGCGGCAGCTGGACGCTGGCCAGCCCGTCCGTGACCGGGTCCAGCCAGGTCTACGTGTCATCCGTGCTGGGTGCGGACCCGGCCGACTACTACCGGCTGACCGACACCGGCACCAACCAGGCCGTCGACCAGGTCATCGGCGGGACCGCCACCTACGCCAACGTCACCGAGGGGGTGACCGGGCCGTTCTCCGACGCCACCGCCGACTCGTTCAACGGCTCGTCATCGTCGGTCGCGCTGCCCCTCGCCGACCAGACCACCACCAGCCCGGGCTCGATCGAGCTGTGGTTCAGGACCACCGGTGACGACGAGGTGCTGTACTCCTCGGACACCTCCGCGCTGGGCAGCGGATCTGTCACCGGGCGCTACGTGCCATCGCTGTACATCGGTGCGGGCGGCGACCTCAACGGCGCGTTCTGGACGGGCCACGCGTCCAGCGTCATCACCTCGGCCAGCCCGGTCAACGACGGCAAGTGGCACTTCGCCGTGCTGTCGGCCAGCACCAGCAGCGAGCAACTGTACGTGGACGGCCAGCCACAGCAGCAGGGTGGCCTGTCAGCCACCCTGGCGGGCAGCCAGGCCGCCCATGTCTACCTGGGCGGCGGCTACCTCGGCGGCACCTGGCCGCACCAGCCGAACATGGGCTCGACCGCCACACCCTCGTGGTTCAGCGGCTCGATCGCCGAGTTCGCCTCCTACCGGTCCCAGCTGACCGACGCGCAGGTCGTCCAGCAGTACGGGGCCGCCAAGTCTTCCGCCGGCCTCGCCCCCGAGGAGAAGGTCACGGTCACCGACCCCGGCGGCAAGACCCTGACCGACGCCTTCGACCCGCTGAACGGCGACCGGGTCGTGGCCCAGACCGACGCGCTGGGCAGCACCACCCGCTACGGCTACGACACCTCGGGCTTCCTCAACACCGTCACCGACCCCGACGGTGACGTGACCACCACCGGTCACGACGCGCGCGGCAACCTGGTGTCCGAGACCACCTGCCAGGACCAGACCGCGGACAAGTGCTCGACCTCGTACTACACGTACTACCTGAAGGGCACGCTGGCCGCGCCGCAGCCGGACCCGGGCAACGACCTGCTGAAGACCGAGAGCGACGGGCGGTCCTCATCCGCCTCCGACACCACGTACCAGACCGGCTACACCTACAACAGCCTCGGCGAGCTCACCGCCGAGACCACCCCGCCGGTTGCGGGGCATTCGTCCGGCCGGACCACCACGACCACCTACACCGACGGGACCACCGTGGCCGCCGTCGGCGGCGGCTACGCACCGGCCGGGCTGCCGTCCACGGTGACCTCACCGGGCGGCGCGCTCACCCAGACCAGGTACTACAGCGACGGCGACGTGGCCCAGACCGTCGACGCCGACCACCTGGTCACCAGCTACACCTACGACGGGCTGGGCCGGGTACTGACCAAGACGGTGGTCTCCGACAGCTACCCGAACGGCCTCACCACCTCCTACACCTACAACCAGCTGGGCCAGGTCACGCAGGAAACCGACCCGGCCGTGACCGACCGGGTCACCGGGGCCGTGCACACCGCGAAGATCAGCACCAGCTACGACGCCGACGGGGACGTCACCGGCCAGACCGTCGCCGATGGCACCGGCGGGGATGCGTCCCGCTCGGCCGCCAACACCTACGACTCCCACGACCTGCTGGCCACCTCGACCGACCCGGCCCAGGTGGTCACCAGATACACCTACGGCCCCTACGGGGACCTGGCCACCGAGACCGACCCGGCCGGGAACGTCACCGACTACGGCTACGACGCCAACGGGCAACTGCTGACCACCACGCTGGCCAGCTTCACCGGCGACCCGGCCAGTCCCTCTCCGGCCACCAGTCTGGTCGAATCCACCCGCGCCTACGACCCGGCCGGCCGGCTCGCGTCCATCACCGACTCGATGGGCTGGGTCACGTCCTACACCTACACCGACAACGGCCTGACCGCGGCCATCACCCGCAGCGACCCGCACACCGGGGCCTCGTTCACCCAGCAGTCGAACGGCTACGACGGCGCGGGCAACCTGATCTCCCAGACCACCAACAACGGGGCCACCACCACCGCGTACCAGGTCGACGCGGCTGACCGCACCGACGCCGAAACCGTGGACCCGGGCGGGCTCGACCGCACCACCACCTACAGCTGCTCACCCGACGACGACCTGCTGAGCCGGACGCTGACCGGCGGCGGCAGCTCCACGCCGGTCAGCTCGGCCAGCTGGACCTACGACGCCATGGGCAACAAGACGTCGCAGGCGCAGGCCCTGGCCGGGGCCAGCCCGCTCACCACCTCCTGGACGCTGGACCAGCGCGGGCTGCCGACGTCCATGACCGACCCGGACGGCAGCACCACCCGGTATTCCTACGACGAGGCCGGCCGGCTGGCCGTCACCACCAGCCCCGCGATCACCACCCAGACCTACGGGGGATCGGCGGCCTCCACCGTCCCGGTCACGATGACCGGCTTCAACACGTTCGGCGAGCCGGTGGAGACCTCGGACGCCGACGGGAACGTCACCACCACCGGCTATGACGCCGACGGCCGGGCCGACGCGGTGACCTCACCCCCGTACACCCCGCCCGGCGGGTCGCCGATCACCGCGACCAGCGGAAAAACCTACAACGGCCTGGGCCAGGTCAGCTCCGAGACCGACGCGCTGAACCACAAGACCAGCTTTACCTACGACCAGCTGGGCGACGTGGCCACCGTGACCGACCCCGACGGTGGCCTCACCCACTACACCTACGACACCGACGGCGACCAGCTGACCGAGACCGGCCCCACCGGTGCCGTGACCGGGTCGACCTACGACTACCTCGGCCGCAAGCTCACCGACACCGCTGTCGAGCGGTATCCCGCCCCGGCGTCCTACACCACGAACTACAGCTACGGAACCAATGGCTGGCTGTCTTCGCAGACGTCACCGGACGGCGTGTCCGACTCCTACACCTACGACGCCGCGGGCGAGACCGCCACCCAGACCGACGGCGCGAGCAACAAGACCAGCTACGGCTATGGCGCCGCTGGTGACCTCACCTCCACCGTCAACCCGGACGGCACGTCGGCCACCGCCTCCTACGACGAGGCGGGCCGCCAGACCGGCCAGGCTGACCTGTCCGGCACCGGCACCGTGCTGCGGTCGGAATCGGCCACCTACAACGGCGACGGTGACCAGGCCTCGGCCACCGACTACCGCGGCAGCACCACCACCGACACCTACGACGCCGACGGTGACCTGACCCAGGAGGCCCAGCCGGTCACCGCGTCCACCGCCATCACCACGTCCTTTGGTTACGACGCGGCCGGGAACCAGACCCGGTACACCGACGGCAACGGTCATCAGTGGTGGACCACCTACAACTCGTGGAACCTGCCCGAGTCCCAGATCGAGCCGGCCACCGCGCAGTACACCACGGCGGCCGACAGCACCTTCACCACCGCCTACGACGCCGGCGGCAACCCGGCCACCGAAACCGAGCCCGGCGGCGTGACCATCACCGACAGCTACGACACCATGGGTGACCTGACCGGCCAGTCCGGGTCCGGCGCCGAGGCGGCCACCACCGCGCGGTCGTTCGGCTACGACGACGCCGGCCACCTGACCTCGGCCTCGGCCCCGGGCGGCACCGACACGTTCACCTACAACGACCGCGGCTCGCTGCTGTCCGCGGCCGGGCCGTCCGGCTCCTCCTCGTTCGGCTACAACGGGGACGGCCAGGCCTCGTCGGTCTCCGACGCGGCCGGGATGACCTCCTACACCTACGACAGCGACGGCCGGCTGGCCACCCTGGCCGACCCGGCCACCGGAACCACTGCGTCCTACTCCTACAACCCGGAGTCGCAGGTCTCACAGATCTCCTACGGCAGCGGCAACGACACCCGGACCTTCGGCTACAACAACCTGCACGAGCAGACGGCCGACACCCTGGCCACCTCATCCGGCCAGACCGTGGCCTCGATCGGGTACGGCTACGACGCCAACGGCAACCTGACCGCCAAGACCACCACCGGCTTTTCCGGATCGTCGTCGAACACCTACACCTACGACGACGCGAACCGGCTGGCCTCGTGGAACAACGGCACGACCACGGTCAATTACGGTTACGACGGGGCCGGGAACCGCACCCAGGCCGGCGGCAGGACCTACACCTATGACGCCCGCGACGAACTGACCTCCGACGGCACCAACTCCTACGCTTACACCGCCCGCGGCACCCTGTCGTCGGAGGGGACGTCGGCCGGGACCCTGCACTTCGCCGCGGATGCGTTCGGCCAGTCGATCACCCAGAGCACGGCGCAGGGTTCGCAGACCTATGCCTATGACGGACTGGGCCGGGTGGTGTCCGACACCGGCTCCGGCACCGGGGCGGCCTCGGCCAGCTTCTCCTACTCCGGCAGCGGCAGCACGCTGGCTTCGGACGGGTCCTGGACCTACACCTGGGATCCGTCGGGGACGTCGCTGGCCGGTGTCGGTGTGGCGGGCGGCTCGGCCGCCCAGGGCACGATCGCCTGGGCCGACCAGCATTCTGACGTGGTCGGTGATTTCACTGCGGCCGGGACGTCGCTGGCCGGGTCCACCAGCTATGACCCGCTCGGCACCGTACTGTCAGCCTCCGGCCAGTCCGGCCGCCTGGGTTATCAGTCCAGCTGGACTGATCCGGCCACCAAGAAGGTGGACATGGGGGCCCGCTGGTATGACCCGTCGACTGGCCAGTTCCAGAGCAAGGACACCACCACCGTCAACCCGGAGAACAACTCGGCCGCGGCGAACCCGTTCGCCTACGCGGGTGACGACCCGCTGGGTGCCACTGACCCTGACGGTCACAAGCTGTGCGCGGACTCCGTGTGCGGCTCGGTGAGCCTCGTCAGTTATCACCACGTCTACTCCGGCCGGGCGGCGTCCAGCGCGCCGGCCAGGTCAGGCGGCGGCGCGCCCAGTTACGCAGCGAGCGGCGGCGGCTGGAGTCCGTGGAGTGTGTTCACCGGTGGCTGGCATGACGTGGTGCACGGCGCGGACGTGGTCCGGCACGCGACGGCGTCGGCTGCTGACCGGGTGGTGAAGCTGGTGAAGGATTTCGCCGGCTATGCGGAGGACCGCGGGATCGCCCTGCTGAAGGAGTCGATCTCGGCGGTCCGAGAGGACCTGGTGGTCTTGTCGAATGAGGTCAATGACGTCAAGAAGGAGGTGGTCCAGAAGACGGCGGCGGTGATCTCCGAGGGTGAGCAGGTGGGCTCCCGGGTCTACAGGACCGTGACGACGTACGCCAGGCAGGGGTACGACAAGACCACGACTGCGGTCAAGACGGCGTATCACGCGGCCGCGAAGG
>DASWVA010000414.1:0-12050 GCA_036401415.1 Streptosporangiaceae bacterium | reverse complement strand
TCAGTGACTACCGCGTTTCCCTGCTGCCCGCCTGACCGGCCCGCTCGCTCGTCGGTGGCGGCGGCGGCGTCCCGCTGACGGCCGCGGCGGCCGTGGTCTTCAGGGGTGGACCGCCGGAGCCGCGGAATCCCCGCGCGGAATCGCTACGCCCGACCGCAGCAGCAGCGCGGTCAGCACCGCGGCGCCCGCGTAGATCGCGGCCGCGACCCAGAACACCACGTGGTAGCTGTGGATCAGCCCGTTCGCCTCGACCAGCTGCCGGCCTGCGGACGAGGTGACGGACGCCGCGTGAGCCGTGATGTAGCTGGCCGCGGCGGTGGCCGCGATCGTGTTCAGCACCGAAGTGCCGATCGAGCCGCCGATCTGCTGGGCCACGTTGATCGTGGCTGAGGCGACACCCGCGTCGTCGCGGTCGACGCCCAGGGTGCCGAGGGTGAATGCGGGCGCGAACACCAGGCCGAGGCCGAACCCGACCAGCACCAGCGTGGGCAGCACGTCGGCGACGTAGTTGCCGTGCAGGCCGATGCGGGTCAGCAGGGCCATGCCCACCCCGGCCAGCACCAGCCCGGACGGGACCGCGATCCGCGGGCTGACCCGGGTCAGCAGGATCACGTTGCCGGCGCCGGCCACCACGACCAGGACCAGCGTCAAAGGCAGGAACGCCACCGCGGTCTTGACCGCGCTGTACCGCAGAGTCTCTTCCAGGTAGTAGGTCAGGAACAGGAACACGCCGAACATGCCGATCGCGGCCAGGAACATGGCCAGGTACGCTCCGGCGCGGTTGCGGTCGGTGACGACCCGCAGCGGCAGCAGGGCGTGCGCCACCCGCCGTTCCACCAGCACGAACACCACCAGCAGGACGAGCCCGCCGATCAGCGCGATCAGCGTGACGGGCTTGGTCCAGCCGGTACTGCCGGACGACATGGACACGTTGGAGAAGCCGTAGACCAGGCCGAACAGGCCCACTGCGGCCAGCACGGTGCCGACCAGGTCCAGCTTGGGCCGCTCCGGGCTGGTGACCTGCTTGAGCAGTGTCACGCCACCGCCGAACGCGAACGCCGCGATCAGCACGTTCACGTACATGACCCAGCGCCAGTCCAGGTACTCGGTCAGGACGCCGCCGAGCAGCAGCCCGACCGACGCGCCCGCCCCGGCGACGGCGCCGTAGATGCCGGTCGCCTTGGTGCGCTCGGCGGGGTCGCGGAACGTCGTGGTGAGCAGGGACAGCGTGGCCGGCGCGAGCAGGGCGCCGAACGCGCCCTGGACCACGCGGCCGGTCAGCAGCATGCCGAAGTTCTGGGCCGCACCGCCGAACGCCGAGGCGGCGGCGAACCCGACGATGCCGATGAGGAACACCCGCTTGCGGCCGAACGTGTCCGCGATCCTCCCGCCCAGCAGCAGCAGGCTGCCGAACGCGAGCGAGTACCCGGTCACGATCCACTGCCGGTCGGTGTTGGAGAAGTGCAGCGCGGCCTGGGCGTGCGGCAGCGCGATGTTCACGATCGTGGCGTCGAGCACCACCATCAGCTGTGCGGTCGCCAGAACGGCCAGGATCATCCAGCGCCGGGGGTAGTTCGGGTCTTCGGCGGCACCGGCCGGGCCAGCCGTGGCGGCCCCCGCCGTCGAAGTGTCCGGAGTGGTCATGGATGGTCCCCTCAGACGGGCTCGGCACTGAAGCGGCGTAGTGTCCTGCGTTTACCCGTAACGGTAAATGCAGCGCCTTACTCCGTTTCTTCCGGCCCCGGTGTGGCCCCGGTCACGGTCCGGGCCGGAGTCAGCGCGGTCATGGCCGTCACGACCGGCTCCAGGCCCGGCCGGGCCGAGACGATCCGGACGATGGTCTCGTCCAGCCCCCGGCTCAGCCGGGCGAATGCGGCTGCGGCCGGGCCCGCCGGGCCGTAGTACCCGACCGCCTGCAGCATCTCGTCCGGAGCCGCGTCCACCAGCTCGGGCATCGGCAATCCCTGGTCCCGGCGCTGTTCCAGCCCGGTCAGCTCCGCGCCGTAACCCATCTCGGTGAACAGGGCCCGGTAACCGGCGTCCTTGGGCATTCCTGGCCGCGCCATGGCGTAGCCGAGCACCTGGGTGCCCAGCGCCCGCCGGGCCGCGGCCACGTCGTCGTCGATGCAGACCCGGATGTACATGGTCATCGGGACCGAGCCCGGAGCCCGGCCGGCCCGGGCCGCGCCCGCGTCGATCTCCGCCCGGCTGACCGCGATGCGCTCCGGCGTGGCCCAGTTCAGCAGCGCTCCGTCGGCGGCCTCGCCGGCCAGCCGGAGCATCTGCGGGCCGAGCGCGGCCAGGTACACCGGGGCCGGCGGCAGGTCCGGCACGCCGAGCGAGGCGGACCGCGGCCACCCCGGGGAGCCGTCCCCGGTACCCGCCCCGGTGGCGGTCTGACCCTCCAGCAGCGCGCGGACCTGGGTGACGTATTCGCGCATGACCGCGATCGGCCGGTTGGGCAGGCCCACCGACGCCCAGAAATCGGGCCCGTAGCCTCCCGTGCCGAGGCCGAGCACGAACCGTCCCGCGGACAGCTGAGCCAGCGTGGCCGCCTGGATGGCCAGGCTCGGCGGAGTCCACATCCGCGCCGCGGGCACGACCGAGATGCCGGTCCGCAGCGAGGTGTCCTGCGACCAGGCCGCACAGACGTGGAACGAGTCCGGCACCGTTCCCGCGGGGGTCCACAGGCTGTCGAAGCCCAGCCGCTCCGCCTCCCGGGCCGCCGCCCGCAACTGGCCGAAAGGAAGACCCAGCCGTCCGTCCAGTCCCACGCCAATCATCATGATCCGCAGTATGCCCGACCGGTCCCTCCGGCGCGGCCGGGCATAATGGCTTGGCCGGCTGGGGTTCCGGTGATGGAATGTCGCGATGGACCGTGCTGCCGTGCTGGCCAAGTTCAGCGACCAGCTGCGCCGTGACCCGGCCCCGGAGCCCTGGGCCCGGGTCGAACGCGGGGAACGGATCACCCGGATGATCTCCGGCGGGGACGGCTGGAGCGGGGTGCTGTGGGCCGACCTGGCCGGGGCCGACGCCGGGGCCGTGATCGAGGCCGAGATCGCCCGGTTCGCCCGGACCGGCCTGGCCGGGCGGCCCTGGGAGTGGAAGTACTACTCATACGACCAGCCCGCCGACCTCCCCGAACGCCTGCGCGCGGCCGGCTTCGCCGCTGAGCCGGCCGAGACGCTGCTGGTCGCCGAGATCGCCGACCTGAGCCTGGACACCACCCCGCCCGCGGGCGTGCAGCTGGTCCCGGTCACCGACGCCGGCGGGGCGGACGCGGTGGTGCGGGTGCACAACGAAGTCTTCGGCGGCGATCACACGGCGGCCGGCGCGGCCATCATGGCGGCCCTGGGATCGCGGCCACCTGTGGCCGAGGCCGTGGTGGCCATGGCCGGGGACACGGCCATCTCCGCCGGGCGGGTCGAGTTTCCCGCGGGCAGCGACTTCGCCAGCCTGTGGGGCGGGGGAACCCTGCCGGGCTGGCGGGGACGGGGCGTGTTCCGGTCGCTGGTCGCCTACCGGGCCGCCCTGGCCCGGGAACGGGGCTACCGCTACCTGCAGGTCGACGCGTCCGACGAAAGCCGCCCGATCCTGACCCGGCTCGGCTTCACCGAACTGGCCCGGACCACGCCGTTCCGGTACACCGGCCAACCCGCCGGCGGCCAGACCCAGGCGGCGACCCCGTGACGGCCGAGCGGATCGAGCTGCGCCCAGTGCCGGTGGAGCTGGCCCGGATCCTGGCCGGCCCGCAAGCCGACGATCCCGGCGTGGGGCCATCCAGGTCCTGGGCGCCCGGCTACCCGCTGCCCGGGACCCGGGTGGCGGCCCGGATGCTCGTCCGGCGGGCCGAAGCCACCGGGGACCCCGGTGATGACGACCGCGTCTGCCGGTGGGGCATGTTCCAGATCATCCTGCGCGAGACCGGCAAGGTGATCGGTGACATCGGCTTCCACGGGCCGCCGGACGAGGCCGGGACGGTCGAGATCGGCTACAGCCTCGTCGAGCAGTACCGCGGCCGCGGCCTGGCCAGTGAGTCGGCGGTTGCCCTGTGCGGCCTGGCCTGGTCCCGGGCGGAAGTGAGCCGGATCATCGCGCGGACCGACGAGGGCAACGCGCCGTCCGCCGGCGTCCTGCGCCATGCGGGCTTCCGCGACGGCGACGGGGCGGCCGGCGGCTTCCGCAACTTCGTCCTGGACCGCCCGTAGCCGACGGCGGACGCTAACGCCGGGTCCGCGTCGAGGAACGCGTTCAGGACGGCGGGCCAGGCGGCCGACTCCGGGTCGATCAGGTCGAAGTGATCGCAGCCGGGCAGTTCGCGCCAGGCCACCTCGTCCCCGGCGGCCCGGGCCCGGTCCGCGAACGACCGGCTCATGGCCGCTGGTACCCGGTCATCCCGGGTACCGTGCAGCAGCCGGACCGGCACCCCGAGCGGCAGCAGCCGAGCCGGGTCGCCCTGGTCGTACCGTTCCGGGTGCTGCGCCGCGGACCCGCCGATCAGGGCGCGGGCCGCCCCGTCGCCGAGCCCCTCGTCCTGGCAGGCGGTCAGGTCGCTGACCGCGGCCAGGCCCACCACCGCCCGGATGGGCGAGGGACCTGCCGGGCGCCACCGCGAACCCGCGGGCAGCCGGGGCCGGGCCGCGGCCCACAGCCCCAGGTGGCCGCCGGCCGAATGCCCGGCGAGCACCAGCCCGGCCACGGCCGGCGGCCCGCCGAGGTCGCTCAGCCGGGCGGGCAGCGCGTCGACGGCCGCGGCGACGTCGTCGAAGGTGGCGGGCCATCCGCCGCCTCCGCCGGTCCGGCGGAACTCCGGCGCGCACACGGTGAAGCCGGCTCCGGCCAGGGCGGCGGCCAGCGGGCCGGCGTGCGCCCTGTCCCACGCCGCGCGCCAGAATCCGCCGTGCAGGAACAGCACGGTCGTGGCCGTCCGCCGTCCACCGGACCGCGGCCACCACACGCTGGCCACGTGATCGGGGCCCGGGCCGTAGCGCAGGGTCTCGTCCGGCGGCGGCGCCGGCCTGCTCAGCACGTCGTGCACCAGCCCATCATGGCAGGCCCATCATGGCAGGCCCATCATGGCAGGCCCAGCTCAGTCAGGCTCTCCCACGGCGTCCTGCACTACTACTTCAGCGGCAAATCCGAGCTGATCACTTACTGCGTGCGGATGTACAAGGCGGAGTGCGTGACCCGGTACGACAGCATCGTCGCCACCACGGATTCCGCTGCCGAGCTCAAGACGGCCTTCGGCGCCGCCATGGCGGCCACGCTCCGCGAGCACGCGACCCTGCACCGGCTCTGGTATGACCTGCGGAACCAGAGCCAGTTCGAGGAGGCGTTCCACGCTGACGCCCGCCACATCGACCAGAGCCTCGAGCGCATGATCTGGCGCATCGTCACCCGCTACGCCGAGCTGGCCGGGACATCGCTCGCGGTGAATTCCGCCGTGGCCTACGCCATGTTCGACGGGCTGTTCCAGCACGCGCTGATCAGTCACCTGGCGGGCAGCCCGGCCGCCGCCCCCGACCTCGAGGACCACGTCCAGCGCGTACTGGAGTCACTGCCCACGCGCTGACCGGCGGGCGGGTCGGCGGGCGGCGGTTCCGTTCCTCACACGGTGCGTGACCGTTTCTTGCGCTTGGGTGCGGAGCGTTCCGGAAGCTGCAGTTCCCGTTCCGCGCCGGGGGTCCCGTCCTTCAGCTGATGGCTTCGCTCCCGCTCGGCGTTGATCTCGGCGCCCAGCAGGATGGCGACGTTGGTGATCCACAGCCAGACGAGCAGCGCGATGGCGGCGCCCAGCGTGCCGTAGGTCTTGTTGTAAGAGCCGAAGTTGGCCACGTAATAAGCGAAGGCGGCCGAGGCTATCAGCCATATGACGACGGCCAGCGCAGCGCCGGGCATGATGGATTTGAAGCCACGGAGCCGGGCATTCGGGGCGGCGTAGTAGAGCACGCCGATCATGATGATGACCACGATGAGCAGGACCGGCCATTTGGCGATGTCCCAGATGGTCACGGCGGTCGTCCCGGCGCCGATGGCGGATCCGACTTTGCTGGCGATCGGCCCGGTCACCACCAGTGCCACCAGGACGAGGGCCAGGAGCACCACCAGGATGAGGGTGACCAGCATCTGCAGCGGGCGCAGCTTGATGAACGAGCGGCCTTCCTCAACCTCGTAGATGGTGTTCGAGGCGCGCATGAAAGCCCCCACGTAACCCGAGGCCGTCCATAGCGCTGAGGCCACGCCGACGATGAGCAGGATGCCGGCGGCGCCGCTGCTGTGAGCCAGGCTGGCGATCGGCTCCCTGAACGTCTGCGCCGCGGATGCCGGGCCGACCGAGGTGACGAGCTTGGTCAGTTGGCTGGTGATCGTCTGCGGCTTTTCGATCAGGCCCACCAGAGCGATCATCGCGATCAGTGCGGGAAAGATCGACAGCACCGCGTAGTAGGTCAGCGCGGCGGCCACGTCGGTGAGGTTGTCTTCCTTGAACTCACTCAGTGTGCGCTTGGCCGTCTGGAACGCCGAGCCCTTGCGGGCATGCGGCGGCCCGCCCGGCCGCGCGCCGCTGTGCTTCGGCGTGGTGCCGCCGGCCGTCTCGCCGTCGGCCCGCGCGGCGCCGTTGGGTGGATCGCTGGTCATCTGGTCTTCCTCCTGCTCCGGGCCGACGCTCCGGACGGCGCGCGGCAGCGCCGGCGGCCTGTTCTCCTGCCGTCGGCGCTGCTGGGTGGCTGCTTAGTTGCGGGTGGTGTCCGGGTCGTCGATCTGCTCCTTGCGGAGGGTCTCGTTGACCTCGTGGTCCTCGGTGACGGTTTCGGTACTGAGCCGGACGCGCTCGACCGGTACGGTCTCCTTGTCGACGACCGGACGCTCGGCGTGCAGAATGACCTCGTGCTCGTCCTCGCTGATGTCAGCGCCGGAGGTCGCCTGGCCGCGGTTGGCCTCGGTGATGGGCTCGCGCTCGAGGCGGACTTCCTCGTGGCTGACCGGGACGGTCTGAGTGATGTTCTCGGTGACGACGCGCTTGCGCAGTCGCGCCCGCCCGGCCTGGACCTGCTCGGTGCCGACGTGCAGCCGCTCCTCTGAGCGGGTCATCGCGTCATCGGTGATGGGCCCGGAGGTGTCCCGGCCCTGCACGCCTTCCCGGCCGGACACGTCCTCGCGGGCATCCTGCGCGTACTCGCCGCCGGCCGGAGTGCCCTGGGCGCTGTCGCCGAGGTGCCCGGCGTAGTACTCATACAGGGCCTCGTTCTCCGATTCCCCGATGTGACCGTCGGCGTCCACGCCGGGGGCGTCCTTGACCATGTCCCTGGTCACGGCCAGCTGCAGGTTGTCCCCGTTGGTGCGGGAGCCGTAGAGCGGGGCGAAGCTTTCCCTGGTGCCGAACATGCCGGTGTTGATGGTGACCCACAGCGGCTGGCCGCTCTGGTCATCGACGTAGACCTGCCCGATCTTACCGAGCTCGGTGCCGTCCTGATCGACCGCGGTGCGGCCTTCCATGTTCTGCAGGTCTTCGGTGTTGGTCACGATGGTGCTCCTTCGGCTGGGTGTTACCAGGGGCGAGATGATCACGCCGCCACCCGCCCCGGGGCCTGCGGCTGGTGCCGCCGACCTGGCCGCCGCTGACCGCAACGGCCAAGGCGGCATACGAGAGGGATATGGGCATGGACGAGCCAAGCGGGCGTCTTGCGGGTGCCGCGAGATGGAACGCCCGGGGCTTCGCCGTGCTGGCTCCTGGCCTCGATAACTGGCCGGTGGCCCTGTGTCTGCGGGTCAGCACTGGACTTGCTGGCGTGTGTTCCGGCGATCGACTGGCCGGCTTTGGCCGCCAGATGACGGTTTCGTTCAGTTAGACACAGCTCAGCGCAAAACGTCGCATTTATTTTCCGGGAGGGCTCCGGGTGCGGGTCCCCGCCGGAGAGCAGCAGCCCGGACAGGTATCACTGGTCGTCGATGAGGACGTCGTCGACGTTGACGTTGACGGTGACCGTTTCCAGGCCGATGTTCTCGCGCAGCGTCGTGATGACCTGCTTCTGGATGTTGCGGGCGACTTCCTGGACCGGGTCGCCGTACCGGACGGCGACGGCGAGGTCCACGACCGCGGTTCGTCCCAGGACGCCGACCGCGGCGTGCGGGAGCCGGTGCTTGAAGGTGGCCTGCTCGGCGAGGGCCGCGAGTTTGCCGTGCGTGCTGCGGCCCAGGGCGACGCGGACCCCGGGGACGGTGCGTGCGGCGTCGCGGGCCACGCCAGCCACGATGCGGGCCGCGATGCGGATGAAGCCCAGGTTGGTGGTCTGCAGCGTGTACCAGACGTCACGGACCAGCTGGCGGATCTGGCGCATCACCGCCTCGGTCAGGCCTGGGGGAGCCGCTACCGGGACTGCCGCTTGCTCTACCACCGGCGCCCACAGGACGGACAGCTCGCCGAAGGCCGCCTGGCAGTGGACACAGTCCCGCTGGTGATCATTCAGCTCGGCCGCGTGACCGTCGGCGACCTGCTCGAACAACAGGTCCATCTCGGCGCCGCACGGCAGGGTGGCTGAGTTCAGCAGAAGCCGGATGGTCTGTCTCTCCGCGGGCGGTTCATCCACTGACCCGGTCACCTCCAATCCTCCAGCGTCTTCCCCAGTGTGCGCCGAGCCCGGAACAAATGGCTACGCACGGCCGGGACGCTACTGCGGGTGACCTCGGCTACTTCAGCGTAGGAAAGTCCTTCGAAGTGATGCAAAACGATCACCGTCCGCTGCGGGAACGGCAGTGCCGCCAGGGCGTTGGTGACCGCGTCGGCGGCAAGATTGCGTTCGGCCTGCGCGTCGGGCGCGGTGCCGGGATCGGCGGCTTCGTCCAGCAGATTGACCGCATCGGCGCCGCGGCCCCGGGTCACTTTGTTGAGTGCCCGGCGCGTAACGATCTGGTACAGCCAGGTCGAGAAGGACGAATCGGCCCGGAACCGCTCCAGATTCTGCCAGGCGGCGACGAACGCCTCCTGGGCTACGTCCTGGGCGTCGTGATGGTCGCCGCACAGCCGCAGGGCGAGCCGGTAGGCCATGGCCGAGTGCCGCTGCACCAGCATTTCGTAGGCGTCCAGGTAGCCGTCCCGGGCACGGGCGACCAGGTACCTGTCGGAGATCGCCGGTTCTGGCCGCATTGTCACCTACTCGGCTGACGTTCCTGTTGACGTGGGTCAGCATGCCATAACCCCGTCACCGTCAGTCCACAGCGGTGCTCGTGACCATGGACGCGCTCGGCCCACCGCGGGCCGGGAAAAAATCTGCGTCGATCGTGCGACGATTCCGCCGGCACCGTGTCTAACTGAGCGAACGGCCCTGGCCGGATGCTTCGCCGGGTCGTTCGCGACGCATCGAGTTTAGGGCCGGCGTCAGAGCCGGCATTCAAGGGAGATTGTCTGATGAGCGAGTCCACAGGATCCAGGACCAGCGACGCCCCGACCACGGCCACCACGACGGCCAGCCCCGCGACCCGTGACCGGCTCGCCACCGACGACGGGCAGATCACGGTGGCTGAAGGCGTGGTGCAGAAGATCGCGGGCAAGGCCTGCCGGGAGATCAGCGGCGTGCACGCGATGGGCACCAGCGGCAGCCGTGCCTTCGGCTCGATCCGGGAGCGGATCCCGGGCAGTTCCGGGCCCAACGTGTCTCAGGGCGTGGGCGTGGAGGTCGGCGAGACCGAGGCCGCGATCGACCTGGACATCGTGGTCGAATACGGTGTCGCCATCGCCGAGCTGGGGCGCAGTATCCAGCGCAACGTCAAGCAGTCGGTCGAGCGGATGACCGGCCTGCGTGTGGTCGAGGTCAACGTCGCGGTGGACGACGTGTTCCTGGCCACCGACGACGACGACCAGGCGCCCGCGCCCAGCCGGGTCTCTTGAGCGTCCCGGTTACGGCCGCCGCCGGTACGGAGACGATCGTCGCGGGGGCGATCGTCGAAGGGGTGAACGTCGACGCGGTGGCCGCCGCGGTCCGCGGATGCGCGGGGGTGTCCGGGCTGGACGGTGGCCCCTACCACGAGGTCGCGACGTATCTGCCCGGCCGGACCGTCGATGGAGTCGCAGTCCACGGCGACCGGGTCCAGGTGCAGGTCCGCTCGCGCTGGGGGATCGAGGCGCCGCTGCTGGCCGCCTTGATCAAGACGGTGCTCGGCCCCCTGACCGGTACCCGTCCGGTGGACATCGCGATCGCCGACATCGACGACCCGCCTGTTTTAGGTTCGGCCACGGGCGGCCCCTCCCGCCCCTCGCCGGGCCTGCCGCCCGGCTGACCGAGCAGTCCTCGGGTTCAGTTCCCTCTGTGTGGATGTGAGTCATGAACCGTACTGCGCTTGCCACCGTCACCGGCCTGATTCTCGGACTGGCTCTGGTGTTCGGTAATTTCGGCGACATGCTGATCGTGGCCCTGCTGGGCGCGATCGGTTACGGCATCGCCAAGGTACTCGACGGTGACCTGGATGTTCAGGGATGGCTGTCCCGTAGCCGCTACCGCAGATGAGCACGACCACCGAAACGCAGGCCGGCCCGGGCACGGATCAGGAGCCGGTGGTCCGGGCCGGCCGTAACGAGCTGGGCATGATCACCATCGCCGACCGTGTGGTGACCAAGATCGCCGCCCGGGCCGCCCTGGAGAACCCCGATGCCGGGGCCGCGGCCGCCCGCATGCTCGGCCGGGCGGTTCCCGCCGCCGGGCATCTGGGCCTGCGGGGGACCGACCTGAACGCACTGCCGAAGACCACGGTCGAGGTGGACGGGGCCAGGGCGTTTGTGGAACTGGAGATCAGCGTCCGCTGGCCTGCGTCGGTGAACGAGATCACCCGGCAGGTCCGCCACCACGTCGAGGCCCGCGTGCAGGAACTCACCGGCTTGCAGGTCGACGAAGTCCACATCGTGGTTTCCGATCTGGCCACAGACATGAAGTCACCGCCCCGCGTCCGCTGAGGAACACCATGCGCCTGCTGAACCGGCCACTGGCCTTCATCCTCGCCGCCGCGCTGAGCGTAGCGGCCATCATCGTGATCATCGAGGTCATCGGCTTCGCCGTGCACCATGGCCCGCTCGTCCTGCACTGGACCACCTGGTACCGCTGGGCCACGACGACCCGCTGGGATCATCTGGTCATCAGGGTCTGGTCCTCCATACTGATCCTGATCGGGTTGCTGATCCTGGCCATCGAGCTCAAGCCCCGCCGCGTCACCCGGCTGTCCTTGCGCTCCGATCAGCCCGGCACCGACGCCGCCGTGACGCGTGGCGGCCTGGCCGGGGCGTTGCGGGCCGCGGCCACCGCGGTGGATGGGGTCTCCGCCGCGTCGGTGGTCGTCCGCCGCCGCCGGGCCCGCGTCTCCGCGACCGCGGCCGCCCGCGGACGTCCCGCCACCCAGGCGCTCACCCAGCCGGTCACTCAAGCCGTCCATGACCGCCTGGACCAGCTGAACCTGCGCCACCCGCCGCACCTGCGGGTACGGGTCACCTCACGGAGCCGCTGATGCACGCCGACCGTACCAACCGCTTCGCCCTCACCTTGTTCGGCCTGCTCGTCCTGCTCGTCGGGGCGGCCGGCATGGCCACCTCCCTCGGCCTGTTCGGCCACAGCTTTTCCCGTCGCACGCTGTTCGCCAACCGGGCCAGCACCTACATCGGCCAGCACGGCGGATGGGTCTGGCCCGCTGCGGCAGGCGTCAGTCTGATCATCGCCCTGATCGCGCTCCGGTGGATCCTCGCGCTGCTGGTGTCCACCGACCGGGCCGGCGACATCCCCATCCCGGTGGCTCTCTCCGACGGCACCACCATTCTGCGCCCCGCGGCCATCACTGGTGCGCTCACCCGGGAGATCAGCACCTACCACGGCGTGGAGCATGCCCACGGCCGGATCATCGGCGATGGCGCGGCACCCGAGATTGTTCTCGAGGTCACCGCCCGGCAGAGCGCGGACCTGCACGCCCTCCACCAGCGGATCGAGGAGGAAGCATTCGCTCATGCCCGGCAGGCACTGGACAAGGAACGCCTCCCCATCAAGCTCGACCTCGACGTCAGCCGCCGCGGCGGCTGA